>DATNRD010000536.1:0-12285 GCA_036703665.1 Candidatus Obscuribacterales bacterium | reverse complement strand
TATCAGACCTCCAGAACCAACCGCGACTCCCACGAACGATGTCAGTGATACAGCGGGTGCGGGCAGTCAGGTCCGAAGATTTTCTTCAGATCCTCTTCGGGGAGGGATTTCTTGGGCTGCCAGGCCGGTTTCTTTCGTGCGACGAGGACCCAACTGTCGCGCCAGTCGGGACATAAGCAAGTCAGGGCACGATACACAGGACGCAACGCGGGTTTGAGCTTGTGGATCATGTGATGGCGAGTCCCCAGCTCCACAATTTCCAGGCTCAGGAACTGGCAGAGTTTGATCAGATCACCGCGGACGTATTCTCGAACGTGACCGCGCCACGGGCCAGGATACCAATAGTAACCGTCGAAGGCCGGGAGGTTCGTTTTACCGACGAAAAGATCAAGACGCTTCCGAATGTTGGCTGCATTTGGCACCGTGGTGAAGAACCACCCTTCTGGCTTCACCAGCGCCAGCAAGTCGTTAAGGAGATCTCGTGGTGAGTCGTGCAGATGCTCCAGCACGTCGTGCATCATGAGCATGTCAAATTGCTGCTCGGTGAATGGCAGCTCGTTCCCGGTGATCTGTCGAAAGTCGATGCCACAGTCCCTGGCAAATGCGAGTATCTTCTCCTTGTTTCCCCCTGCCTTGTGCCAGTCATCGCTCAAATCATCGCACGCTGAGCATCGGTATCCCAACTCCTGGGCCACCGCTGTCTTGTCGCAAGGGCCGCTGCCGAAATCCAGAATCGTTGCACCGGGAGCCAGGTATTTCAGCAGTGTCTCGCCCACAGTTCGACACGCGCCGGTCTGCGTGTCCATGTAACCCTCAAAGGGGAACCGCTTTCGGACGCTCTCTATTGCAGCATCGACCTTATCAGCCATTCCCGGTCAATGCCTCGATTGCACCATGGACTTCCTGGCGACCAGATCGGAAAACAGATCCAGGTATTGCGACGATAGCAACTGCGGATCGAAGTCCCGAACGCGCCTCAGGCCGTTCTCGATCAACTTATCCTGCAGGCCGGGCGAGCTCAGAACCTCCTCCAGCACTCTCGCCAGAGCAGCGGCATCACCGTTTGGAAAGGTCAGGCAGGCGTTCCCCGCGCACTCGGACAGTCCACCTGTTTGCGACACTACAAGGGGCTTGCCGGCGGCCATCAGTTCGACAACCACGATCCCCATGGGCTCCTCCCAGCGAGATGGTATGACGCAAATACCGGAGGCGCGGACCTCAGACACAAGCTCATCTCCTTCCTTGAAGCCCAACCATTGTACCTGCCCGCCTACGCCCAACTCTCCAGCGAGCTTCTCGAGCGCTGGTCGCTCGGGACCGTCGCCGATTATCCTTAGGACCAGGGGCCTGCCACGGGGATCTTTCCTCACCAGATCGGCGAAAGCCCGCACCAGATCATCAACGCCTTTCTCGGAGATCAATCGCCCCAGGTAGGTAACCGTACCGGCTGAGGCGGCAAGCTGTGCCTGCGCTTCTTCACGGCTGCTAACGAGAAACCGCCCCAGATCGACCGGGTTGTAAATCACGCGCTGCCGGGGCAGCGGCTGGCGTCTTGCCTGATGATGGCTGACTGCGATATTGGCATCCACGCGTTCTGCGATAAGGCGGCGCACCAGCAGCTTACCCAATCCAGGCAGCGTGGCCGCCAGACCTTGATGCTGTACGTGGAATACGACCGAGGACCAGGGATGCAGCGGGGCAGGCTGCCCATGCCACCACCCGAAGCCATCGATGCACTGCAATTGGTACGCCGGGTGCGTCCAGACAAACGGCTTTCGGTATCGCTTTGCAGCAGCGAAGTAGCGAACGCTGGCGCCGTTGCTGTGCACGATATCGCACGAGCTGATGAGCTCGTGTGCCTGCTCGGTTGTCGGGTTTCGCACGATTCGATAGGGCGTCGTCCTTTCCCGATCAGATGGCGTTTCGGTGACGACCGTCACATCGTTGCCAGCGGATGCCCAGAAGCTGGCCAGGATGTGACTGACGTTTTCCACACCGCCGATGCGCGGCCAGAAGGTGAATGAGTGCAGGAAAATCCTCATGTGGCCGGTAATTATATCGTTACTGTCATCCTCCATCTCGCAGTGGCCGTCTTGCGCACTGCCAAGGCGGGCGGGACCACCGCGCCCCCAGGATGGCCAGACACCAGGGCACGCTCTCCCAGCGCAGGCTAATATATGGGCGTGCTTCCCCGATAGCATAAGACTGCCAATCCCCACACAACTCACATGCAACGAATCAGCGCCTACGTGCCTTGCTTCAACAACGCAGCTACGCTGAAGCGCGCTGTCGAGTCGATCAGAAATCAAACCTATCCGGTCGACGAGATACTGGTGATAGACGATGCTTCGACCGACTCATCGCCAGAGATAGCATCCTCGTTATCCGTGGAGCTGGTGCCGCTGCCGGCGCACTCCGGCCGCGGAGCAGCGCGTGCCTGCGCTATGGAAAGGGCCAGGAACGACCTGGTGCTCAGCCTCGATGCTTCCAAGGAACTCCCGGTGGCATTTCTGGAAAGGGCTATGACGTGGCTGGAGGATACACGGGTCGCTGCGGTGTTCGGCAGAATCGAGCCTGCGACCAACAGCACGGCAGTCGACAGATGGTCCGCCCGGCATCTTTTCAAGTCCCGGGAGGTACATCAGCTCGATCGCAAGGCATCACTGATTACCGCCGGTGCCCTCGTGCGCAAGCCGGCAGTTCTTCAAGCAGGGAACTTCGACCGGTCGATGATTCAAGCTGAAGACAGAGACCTCGGGCGCAGGCTGCTCGCCCTTGGCTATGACGTGATATTCGATCCTGAGCTTAGCGCCCGGTGCCTGACCTCCGACACACTTTGCAAGGCGCTCGAAAGGTACTGGCGGTGGAATTTCCTACCGGAGCACGCCATTTCCGCGGGTGACTATGTCCGTCAAGTGGTGTACTCCATCAAGGTAATGGCTGCCCGCGACCTGGCAGCGGGCGAGCCGGCAAGTGCACTTATCAGCCTGATCTGCCCGCACTATTTGCTGTGGCGGGCACTGACATTCAAGGTAAGGATTCACTCAAGGACTTCTCCGCAATGTCATTCTGAGCCGAGCAAGGCGAGGCGAAGAATCTCTGACCGAGACGCGCCGCCGTGAGAGATTCTTCGTCGCCCCCGCCGGGGGCTCCTCAGAATGGCAGGTGGGAATGCTCAGCACTGAACACTTACCATTCAAGCCCGATCCCGAACAGGGCGGGTTGCGCCACCGGTGACGCTCGCAATCTTCTGAAAGTTGTGTACGATTGATTCGCCGGGGCAGGGATGGACCCAGCCCGGACGTAAGTCGTGCAGCCGGGCAGCGGTCAACCACGCGAATCGAACCAGCAGGCGGCTCGTATTGCCGGAGCAAATGACGCACACATGGCAGTGGACTTTTCCCGATGGGCAGTAGTCGCGCACAAGGATGACACCGGCTTCGGGCGCGGCGCTGCCGACCTTCGCCAGGTCCTTGGCGTGGGCCGCCATCTGGTGATCCCGTCCGAGAGGCTGTGGGATAAGCCGCTCGATGGCGTCAGTGAGGTTTTGCTGGATGCCAAGTGCTCCAGGGAGAAACTGCGGTCGTTGCTAAATGGACTGGAGGGGATCTTCTTTTTCGAGCGCCACAATTGGCATCCCGATTTGCTGCCTGCTTGCCGGGAGCTTGGCGTTCGCAGCGTCTGCATTGTCACCTGGGAATGGTTCAAAGGCGGCGACAAGCAATGGGATTTCTGCGATTTGTTCGTTTGCCCATCGCAAATGTCTCTCTCAGTCGTACAAGCACAGGGCAGAAAGAACTCGATTTATCTTCCCTGGGCCCTTGATCTTTCGCGCTTCCCGCCCAGGTCGGTTACAGGACCTGCCCGACTCTTCGTGCACAATGCAGGCCTTGTCGATCCCGACGATCGCAAGGGTACCGGTGATACCATCCAGGCCTTTAAGAGCGTCAGGAGAGATGACATCCGCCTTATGGTGAGAATGCAGAAGGAGGCGCCGCTTCCCGAGATCGATGAGCGGATCGTTATCCAGACCGGCAACCTGGACAATCCCGCCGACCTCTATGCCACAGGCGATGTGGCCATCCAGCCATCGAAACTGGAAGGCATCGGCTTCATGATAATCGAGCCCGCCGCAAGCGGCATGCCGGTAATAACCTTGGATTATCCACCGATGAACGAGTTCGTCAGGCAGAAAAATCTGCTCGTGCGCAAGCGCTGGCTCAAGCGCAAATCCTACGGCAGCGTCTGGTACCGGCACGCGCACCTGCGGTTGCCGGACATCAAAGACCTCGCCCGAAAGATCGAATGGTGCGCCTCACACGACCTCACCGAGATTTCGAGAGCCAACCGAGCCTGGGCAGAAGAGACCTTCGATCCCAAGAAGCTGCGGGAACAGTACCGATCGACACTGGAACAGTTCCTCCCTTGACTATTTCTTCGACCTGCAGGCGTGTCGGAGCAGGACTTGACCAGCTCAAGGCATCTGTGGCTGCACGTACCCGGTCCCGGCGCGGGAGCGGGCAAAGTGCTGTTTTATTGCCGGAGCGGTGTATTGCAGTACAAGGAGATTCAAGAGATTGCTTCTGTCGGAGGTTTCCGGCAAGGGGGCCGCGCAGGTGAAAAAGACAGCATTAGCGCCTGCCGAGAGCAAGACGACGGCAAGGCACGCCTGCCTCCGTTTCTGTTCTGTCATCGATGTCGCTGCCACGAAGGAAACCAGAGAGTTGGCAGCGATCAGGCACAGAGCCCCCAGATACACATGTAAGAACCCCCAGGGCCCGAAATGCCCGAAGGCGAAAAACAAGCAGGCAGGCATGATCCAGAGTGCCAGAAAAGCTATCGAGTGTTCGCGCAAAACGAAAGACTGGCGCACCGACCTCGACACGATGGGCAGAAGCCACAAGAGCGAAGCCAGACCGCCGGACCAGATCGTGTAGAAGATAAGCTTGGCGACCTGCGTTCGCAGGTGCGCCAGCCCGTGAGATAGCGACGCGTTTTTGACCTCCTCCCGCGCCGATTCCGGCGGAGGCGAGATCTTGTTCCAGGCAGCAACGGCTAGCTCCAGGCCCGGCCACAGAAATCGCCGTTTCTGCTCAAACTGCTGAGCGCCCGGCAGAGCAGCCCGATCATACACCAGCGTGACAGCTCCCTGCATCTCATAGAGGCTGGACATGGTCGCCTTGCCCATGACGCGATCCATTATCATCGCCTGCGGTATCATCCAGCTAGTCACAGTGGCAGCAAGCAATGCCGTCATGCCGATAAGAACAGGCAGCCTCAGACTGGATTTCCAGAGCACATAGAGCCACAGCAGAAACAAAAATGGCAGCGTGGTAATGCGCACAGCTCCACTGACGCCGATCACCAGGGTGCACGGAACAAGCCACCGCCACGACTTGAGCTGAACCGCCTTCCAGCCCGTTAACGCGAATGCCGCAGTTATAAGCCCCTCTACTGGATACGACAGGGCCACCTCGGAGTTGTACCAGGTGTTGAGGCTGGCCGCATACAGAATTGCCGCAATGACGCCCTGGGCCTTTCCAAACATCTCCCGCCCAAGGAAATAGAGCAACACGGTCGCGAGCGCCGTACTTAAAGTATTGACCAACACGAAGGCGGAATTGATATCGTGTGTCAGATAATGCGCCAGGCGTCCCAGCACGCAGTATCCGATGTATCCAGGCGGATGAGAAACCAGGGTCGTGAGCGCCCCGCGGCAGAATCCAGCCGAGTCCACCAGAAACCACTTGTCGCTGGCAAAAGGGATCCTCGATAACGCCGTCCCGGCGAATAGCGCCACCGGTATCAGCGCTTCTCTTATTGCGGCGAGCTTTGCGGGCTCTTGCATCATTCCGCTCTGCCTGCTCTGTTCTTGCTGGCTACCGCTGCTTCCTTCTGTCCCTCCTTCTGCCGTTCGAGCAGTTGCCTGCGAAAGCGCAGCTCCCACATCATCATGTAAGGAACAAGAAGGGGAAATGTGAGAATTCCCCAGACATGATTGAAGAGGCTGGTCCTCCAGCCTGTACGCCAGGTGGAAGGCAGATGCTTCAGGTAAAAGTGCCCCACCTGCCGCGGAAAATCGGAAAGCAATCGAGCCGCCACCGACCAGGCGGCCTTGAATGAGCTTTCCGACAGCGGCACAGCCTGACTGGTTTTGTGGTAGTAAAGCAAAATCCAGCGGCTCAGGCGTACCCGCCAGATGAGCGTCTTCAAGGAAGCCGGACGCACCGGATGGAACACCAGCGCTTCCGGACAGAATTTCGCCTTCAGGTTGCGCTGCTGGATGCGCCAGGCAAATTCCATATCCTCGCCCCCGGCCTCCAGGAAGTCCTCATCGAAGCCGCCAAGCTTCAGAAAAGTTTCCCGGCGGACAGCCAGATTGCAACTCCAGAAGACACCGCCGGTCAAGTTCTCGACACCTTGAAGGAACGGGTTGTCGACCTTTTCGGGAATGACCGTCTTTCCCTCGATGACCTCGACGCCTTCCTCCCGGGCAGCCTCCTGGATAGAGGCCAGCCAGCCAGGCTGAGGCAAGCAGTCATCGTCGACAAACGCCAGCCATTCCCCACTGGCTGCTTTAGCACCATTATTGCGATTGGCCGCCGGCCCCCGTCTGGGACCCGCAATCCACTTAGCCCACGGGAACCGGCTTCCAATCATCGTTCGCGTGACATCGCCCGGACCGTCATCGGTGACAATCACCTCGTAGGCATCTGCCGCAAGGCCCTGCACGTCAGGAGTCAAGCACTCCAGGCACCGGGCAAGGAGATCCGGGCGATTGTACGTCGGTATGACTACGGAAATGAACTTGCTCATCGGCAATTCCCCGGTCTAATTCTAGACCAGAGCCCCTCATCGCGAAGGCGGCTTCCCCGCCTATTCCTGGGAACGCCGGCTTCCAGCCGGCAAGATGCCGGCGGCGGCGGCGGGCGTTGATCCGGGCAAGCTGCCCAGAGGATGATGCTGCCGAATTAATGTCCACAGTTCATGTCGCCACCTCACCGTCATTCTGAAGCGCAGCGAAGAATGACAGAAGAACGAGGCAACTGACCTTCCCGAAGACCGTGACATGAGATCGGCAACATCATCCAGAGGGCCGCGCTCCCAGGGATCGCATTGCCCGTTATCTGAACGGCATTGAGACTAGAGCCCCATGGTAACTAAGCCCGACGCGGGTTGCACGGCATCCGGCCACACGTCCAGTGCCCCAACTCTCACACCCCTAAGCGCTATACTCCATTACTGGTTGTCCGCCCGGTGCAGGTTCATGCCAAGACTAGCCATCATCGACCAGGATGTTGCCGCTGCCGGTGGTGTCAGGTACTCGCAGGAGCTGGTCAGAGCCTTGCTGCACCTGCCGGAGATAAAGGAGTGGGATGTCACGATAGTTGCGCGCAGGCGCAATTCAGCCGGGTTCGACGCTCACTGGGATGAGTGCGTGAGCGGCACCGACGCCCGGTTGGTGTACTTGCGGGATGATCCCGGCCGGCGCCTGTTCGACAGGCTTTCGGCTGCCGGCCGCATCATGGGCATCCCCGGAACATCCAGGCTGCAGCAGGCAATCCCCCGGCTGTTGCGCCGCTGGGGAACGCGGGCCATACGCGAATATGCCGGGGAGGTCAGGCTGTGGATTGAGCAGTACCTGGAGAAGAGCAAATTCGACGTCGCCTACTTTCCTTTTCCCTACATGATGGAATGTCCGGCTGTGTCCGTGCCGCTGGTATCAACCCCTCACGATTTCAACTTCAAGACCATGGACAGCCTTGACCCGGCCCACCGGCAAGTGATGGAGGCGCAGATGTCCGGCTGGCTCGAGCGCTGCCGCAAGCTCATCGTGTCAAGCGAGTTCATCCGCGGTGAGGTTGCCCGCTTTTACCCTCAGTTCGTGGACAAGGTGCAGGTGGTGCGCTCCGGAATACCCGGGGAGGACAGCACTACCAGCCAAGATGACGTTAAGGCGACGGCCAGCAAGTTCGCATTGCCCGATCAGTTCATTCTCATTACAGGCTGGCTGCTTCCTCACAAAAATCAGAAGATCGTCCTGCAGGCTCTGGCACGCCTGCGCGCAAAGGGAACGGACATAAAGGCAGTTCTCGTCGGGCCCAACAGCCACCAACTTGGCGCTGATTACACAGGCTGGATGAGCCCCTACGTGCGATCGATGCGAGAGGAGGCCGACTCAAGCGGGCTTACAAGCGGGAAGGACTACCTGGCGCTGGGATACGTCGGTGACCTGGAACTGCGCTGCCTCTACCGGCTGGCTCGCCTGGTCGTGGTACCTTCACTCTATGAGGCAGGAAGCTTTCCGCTGCTGGAGGCGATTCTAGCCGGCTGCCCTGTCGTGTGCGCCCGGATCCCGCCAATAGAGGAGCAGGCGGAGCTGCTGGAAGGCAACGTGACCCTGTTCGATCCCACAAGCGCCGACGACCTGGCTGCGAAGATTTCAGGCATCTTGAAGAATCCGGAGGAGGCGCTGTCGCAAGCAGACAGGGCCAGACTAATTGCTCCCCGCCACTTTGCCTGGCGCAGAACCGCCGAAATTTACCTGACAGTGTTCACAGAATTGTGCCGACAGTCCGGCTAGGCTACCGCCTTCACATTGGCTGAGTGTTACGGCCGAAACCAGCGATTTCGAAAACGCTCCACAGCCAGCCCTTGACATACATACGGACGTATGTTACCATTTTTCAAAAGTCGCTAGAGAGGGCTTGTTATGGCAAGTGTGCCACAAGCGTCTGCACACCGACGTCAATTGCGGATGCTGCACAACGGCGATCACATGAAGCGACGTGACTTCCACCGTGCCTATTCGCAGATGCCGGACAATTACAGAGCCGAATTGATCGGCGGCATTGTTTTCGAGCCATCGCCTTTGGGTTGGCCCCACGGAAAGAATCATGCAAGATTGATTTATCTGCTCGAGACCTACTGCAAGCATACCCCCGGAACCGAAATCGGTGACGGCGCCAGCGTCTTCCTGAGTGACGAAGACGAGGTGCAGCCGGACGTAGCGATGCGGATAGTTCAAGAATGCGGAGGAAGGTCTAAACTGACACGCAAGCGCTATGTAACAGGTGCACCAGAGTTGGTGGCGGAGGTTGCCCATTCTAGCCGGGCTATCGATTTGCACTTGAAGAAAGAGCGTTACGCGGCCACAGGCGTGCTCGAGTACGTTGTTCTCTGCCTCGAGCCGAGCCGAGTTTATTGGTTCGAGCTACATAAGGGCAAGCAGTTGTTGGCCGGGGCGGACGGCGTGTTTCGTTCAAACGTCTTCCCGGGGCTATGGATTCACGAAGAAGGCTTGCTCGAGCTCGATCACGAATTAACTGACGAAGCGCTCAATCGTGGGTTGCAAACGGCGGAGCATGCTGAATTCGTTGCTCGGCTGAAGAAGAGCAATCGCCCCTCCTCAACATAACTCATAGTGCAGGAACGCATACGCGCCTCCAGTGAACAAAGCCTGGACAGTGGCTGAGTCCCAATCGATGATTCCGGCTCATCGTGTGACTGCTAGCCCTCGGGAGAGAGCAGTTGTCGGATACGGTCAATCTGCTCGTCTCGCAATAAGCCGCGTTCCGCAAGGGAGTCCGCTATGATGCTAATGGCAGTGACCTCGGGCGGTTCTGTCCGGCCTGTCTCAATCTGGTCCAGCTTTTCCACAACCCATTCGCGAACCAGTGTTCCGGCTGGCTTGTTCAACTGCTGTGCCAGCCTCAGGAGGCGTTCAAGCGTTGCCGCCTCAAGGCGAAACTTCATCACTTCGTCCTTGATGACGCGCCTCTGCGCCTCTTGGCGGAGATTCAGGATTGCATCCTCTCGAATAATCCTCTTACTCATTAGAAATTCTTTCCTTATAGAGCTGGCAGTATTTCGGAGATACCGCTTGGGCGTGAAATACCCGTACTTCGATTTCGCTCATGAATTCAACACCGACTTCCAAGAGTCGTCCGGCGAAGTTGTAGCCAACAAACATGATGCGCAAGTTCCCTTCGTCGGCGAGTTCCATGTCGAAGCCCCTGGTCGTCACATTGGTCACGGCTAAAACCTCGTCGACGTCCGAACGGCTAACCCCATGTCTGTCGAGGCTCTCCTGGTTGTACCGATAATTCATTGGTCTTCGGCGAGCCGTGTACACATTGTATCACGCCGTGGTACACAGCACGAACGTGCTCGTTACTCAACACCCCATCCGATAGTTTCCAAGCCAGACCCCTGACCGAAAGCCCGGCTGGCGGCTTCCGCTCGTCTTTCGTAATCCTGGGCCCGCTCGTAGTCCTGGCGGCGGGCGTAGATCCCGCTCAATTTGTCCAAAACCCAGTGGGCTTCGGCCGGATCGCTGCCATGAGTGCGCTCGTAATATGCCAGGATTCTCTGGAGGCAGGACTCCTGGTCATCCATCCTGCCCAACCGCTCGTAGATGTCGGCTATCTGGCATAGGTGCCGGAACACACTCTTGTGGTGCTGCCCGAATTCTGCAACGTCGACTTCCATCGATTGAACCCAATAGGGCAATGATTCCTCATGCTTCCCTTGCAGCTGGAGACAATCGGCGAGGACGAAGGCGGCCGAGCCCGTCTTGCCGTGCTCAGCTCCGTAAATTTCCTCGTAGGTTGCCAGTGATTGGCGGGCGAGAGGCTCGCCTTCCTCAGGTCGCTCGTGCAGCCGGCACCAGTCGGCAAGGTCGAGGTACCGCTTGGCCACAACAGAGTTTCGCGATCCCAGGACGCGCTCCAGTTTCTGCAGAGCCGGCTTGTAATACTGGTCAATCTGCTCCGCGCTAAAGCTAGAAAGCGCGGCCCGTGACGCCGGGTAGCCGGGCTCTGAGTAGTCGCGTTCCGCAAGATCCCAGAGAAATTTGAACTGCGCCTCCGGTCTTCCCTTCAGTAATTCCAAACCACACTTGACGATGCTGCGCGCGGATTCGTAGCTTTCAGCCTTGCCAGCCAGAGGCTTCACGTACTTGATGTGCGAGTCGTTTCCGAGATACCCCAGCATTTCCAGCGCGGCTGGACCGGGTTCCCTCGTCCCGCGTATTTCCTTGAGCAGCGACTTGAGACCAAGTGGAACGAATCTCTCTTCAATGAAATTTGCCCGAGCCTCGAATTGCTTGCGAAACAGCGAGGTCTCAGCCTGTGGTCCTTCGGTGATAGAGACCTTCAGAGCTCTGCCAAGCACGGAAATCCGGAGCGGAGCATGCCGGCCAAACTCGAGCATTCTTGCCGCTGCCGGATCGAGCATCTCTTCACCCAGGTGAACCGCCCAGTTTTCCCGTTCGTTCGTGCGTGCATACTTTCGCGCGTTGTAGCTGGTCGCGTCTAACCCGTCCTCGACATCCACTGCCGCCCTATACCGCTCGAGCAGATCCGGGCGCTGCTGGTGCAGGAGGTGGGCCCATTCATGGTTGGTGGTAGAGCGCATTTCTGAATCGTTCCGCGGACGATACAGGTTAATCTTGCGATCTCGTGCGGTGCCTAATGTGACTTCGCCCGGCACGTCGTAAGGGTAGCGATGACCGAGCACGTTTATGCGCCCCACCAGCTTGCTGTTCGGCAGCCCGTCCACCACGGGCACGATGTCTTCAGGCAGCGCGCGCAACAGATGCTGGGGATCCATTTCGCTGCCGAGCTGGCGTGCAGGAGTCGGCTCGCCGCCTTCATCGATCTGGATACGTTCGCGCCTTACCGGCTCGAGCTTCTTAGCATATTCTTCGGGAATCATAAGCTCACAGTCGTGCCCGGAAATCTCGTAAACACGCACCGGCTCCCGCTGCATCGTCACCGTCTGTGCAGGATGCGCTGCCAACGGTTGTCTTGTCCACTTTTCGGCGACCCTGGCCCGTTCGATGGATTCCATGCGGATGCTGAAGTTCGTCAGCCGCTCGAACTTCGCAACTGTGGGCAGCTCTGGCGGAAGC
The DNA here is from genome assembly GCA_036703665.1 of Candidatus Obscuribacterales bacterium. Classification (GTDB taxonomy): domain Bacteria; phylum Cyanobacteriota; class Vampirovibrionia; order Obscuribacterales; family Obscuribacteraceae; genus DATNRD01. Next base: position 371 of record DATNRD010000536.1, on the reverse strand, counting down.
GTAATGTCCAGCGTCTGCAGCTCAACCGACTCGTCCCGGGACTTGATCATCCTCATGTGAGCTTCGCCGCACGCGATGAAGCGATCCTCTGACCGCTCAGTACCTGGCGGCGACAACGACTCTGCCGGCACGCCTGCGCCGGGCGGCTTGGTCTTTCCCCAGGCTGGAACCGATTTGGCCGGCTCGGGAGAAATATTCAGGCTGTTGTATATACGCAGCGCCTCCCTTTCCGCTTGCTTGCCTCCCGGAACCGCGCCCGCCGCATCGAAAGCTCCCTGGACCAGCCCGCAGGCGGCAATTCGCGCTAGATCGACGTGCTCGCCCGCCTGCCGCTGCCTGATCGCTTCTTGTGCGGCACCACTGGAGAAACC
>DATNRD010000535.1:0-8203 GCA_036703665.1 Candidatus Obscuribacterales bacterium | reverse complement strand
GTCCGAACTCATGGACGTGGCTCGCTTCCAGCAGGCTGCCGAGAAGATGAAGCCCTTTGGCGCCATCAACCCCAATGACTTCATGAGATACGTGCAGGCGCTGGAGGCGGAAGCGGGTACAGCCGGGGCAGTCGAGAAGATTCTCGAGCGCCTCAAGCCGCAGATGGACGACATCACCAGGAAGGTTTCGGCCGGCACGGCGCTTACGGAAGCCGAGCAAGCTGTTCTCAATACGCACAAATTCCTCAAGGGAGAGGGCGGGACGCTGGCCCAGGGCGTGCTGACGGCCGAGGAGCTGGTTGCGGTCACCAATCACCAGCGCAACGTGGCCGAGGTCCGTGGGCTGGGGGCCGATAAAGCCTTTGCCGGGACGCCGGTGGGGCAGCTCAAGGCGCTCCTCCTGGAGTACGGCGAGGCCAACGCCAAGATGGAAGGCATCCTCAAGAAGCTCGAGCCCCAGGCCGAGGACCTGGCGAAGAAAGCCAAGAGCTTTACGCTTACCGCCGAAGAGCAGGCAATCCTGCAGAAATACAATTATTTGAAGGGTGCCGGCGAAGTCCCTCCAGCCGGTGTGCTCACCGCCGAAGAGGCAGCGCTGGTCAGCCAGCGCAATATGATTCGCGGCCGACTCTCCTCCCTGGAGAGCGAGCTGGCCAAAATGCCGCGCGGCGGCAAGGCTTTCTTCCAGAACTTTGCCAAAGGCATGATGGTCGTTGGCGCCAGCCAGTTCGTCAACGACAGGCTGGACAGGCAGTTGTTCGGCAAGTTCCACAACTCCTCTTCGGATTTTATCGACTCGATCGTGGTTCCAGCCGCCATGCTCATGCCCGGCGGCTGGCTCAAGAAGGGCGCTGCCATGGTCGGCGGACACCTGCTGGGCAAGTACTTGATCGGCGACTGGCTGGACAAGAAGATGGGTGTCGACAAGGAGTCCTCCTGGAACCGCTTCTTGCGCCCGACCGGCGTGGAGGCCTTTGCCGTGGCCGGCGCCTTCCTGCTGCCCATGCGCGCCGAGACGCCGCTCAAACGTCTGGCCCTGGTCGGTGGCGCCATGCTGGCCAGCAAGGTCTCCAATTACCTGCTGAGCGACGAATCGGCCAAGGAGAAAAGGGACGATGCTGTAGCGGCCTTTGTGCGCGACAAATCCGAGCGTTCAGCCGACTCGATGAACGACGCCATCGAAGAGTTCAAGGACCTGGGACGGGCCAACGAGCCGGCGCTCAAGTGGTACCTGGCCGACTGGCTCTCCCGCAAGCATGATGACAAATTGAACGGTCACCGCGGACTGGCGATTCTCTTCACCGCTGCCGGCGAGGTGAGGCTAGACCGGGGCACGGCCGTCGGTCAGGGCAACGGCAAACCCACCTCGAACCCCGTCCTGCGGGCCCTCTCCTTCAAGAACAACAGCTACGAGTACGACAACATACTGGCCGGCTACAACCTGGATCTGGGCGGGCGTGCTCTCGTGGATCTTGTCTCGGCCAGAATGGAGCTGGACCGGGCCAAACAACAGACCGAATACGACGCCAGCCGCGGCCTGACCGTCAAGGATAGGAAGGTAGAGCAATCTGAGGTGGCCGAACTCGAGAAGGTCGGCAAGCGTATCGACGGCAGCCTGGCCAAGGTTTACGGCGAGCATGATATCTCCGGTGCCATGAAAGAGCTGCAGGAATGGATCTACAAGCTCAACCAGAGAGATGCCGACAAGCTAATCCGCCAGCCCATCAAGGCAAGGATTGCCAATCCCGGCGCTCGCGATGACAAGTACATCAACAACACCTATATGGCCAAGCTGTACCGCGATCTGGCCCTTATAGATCTTGCCTGGGCCGGCGTCAAAGTCGGCTACAACGGGGTCGGAGAGGGCAAGGACGGCGCCAGCGCGGCGATCATGTATCAGGAAGCGGTTGCCGCCTTGCGCCAGGCCAAAGCGCTCGATCCCAACAATCCCGATATTCCGCAACTGGAGCGGATCGCGCAGGATCTGGGCAAGATAGTGCCGCAGGCGCAGAGCAGCCAGATGAGCAATCCCACCTTCAACCCGCTCAACGTGGAGAACGGGCTTTATAACAAATAGCGGGCTCATTTTGAACTAATTGGCGCGCCCGTACGTTTACTTCTGTGGTTACCGCGGCCACGGAGGTAGTCAGGATGCTCGCCCGACAGGGCCTGCTGCTGGGACCACGCCTTCTGGTGATGGTGGCGCTGCTGGCCGGCAGCGGCGCCACCATCGGGGCCGCCGGACTGCCGGCAGGCTGGCTTGCCCTGCCCGTGCTTTTCGGGCTGGTGCCTGCCGCTTTCGCCCGGCTCAAGCACCTGGCGGTAGCCCTGGCATTGGTGCCCCTGGCTGCCTGGAGCTACGCCGGCTTGCGAACTCCGCATCCCGGTCCCGGCGATCTGAGCCGGGCCATCGCTGCCGGTGCCTGCGTATTTCGAGCTGAAGTGCTTAGGTCGCTGCCTTCTAGTGCCTCGTCGGCGACGGTGCTGGTGGCGCCCTATGAAGTGCTTTTCCCTGGCAGGCGGGCGGCGTCCGGTCTGGCCCTGCTCACCGTTGTCGGCGCGGGTCCGCCCTTTGCCGGCGGCGAGCACATAGAGGTCAAGGCATGCCTTCGCTCTCCCGAGCCAAGGTACTATCCCTGGCAGTTCGACTCCAAGGCCTATCTTCAGCGCCGGGGCATATTTTGTCTGGCCAGAGCCGACCGGTCGCAGGTGAAGCTTCTCTCTTGCGACCCAGATCAAGCCAGGCGAAAGTCGTCCGGCTCCTGGCTTGTCGGGATGATCGAGCAAGCCAGAGCCAGGCTGATTTCGCATCACCGTCGTTACGCCGGCGAGTTGGAGGGAGACCTGCTTTCTGCGATGGTGCTGGGGGACCGAGCAGTCGAGCTGCCGGACACGCTCAAGCAGCGCTTCCGCGACGCGGGATTGTCGCACCTGCTGGCGGCCAGCGGTTTCAATCTCACCATTGTCGTTGGCATGACCTGGTGGGGGAGCCGCCGGGTCTTTCGTTCGTCCCGGCTCGTCCACATGTGTTGCTTTGCATCCATTCTGCTTTTTGTGGCCCTGGCCGGTCCGGCTCCCTCCGTATTGAGAGCGGCGCTCATGTGCAGCCTGGTCCTTCTGGCGCGCTGCCTGTACCGCTCTCCCAGCGTCATGGGAGCGCTCGCCTGCGCTCTACTTGTCACTCTGTTGCTGGACCCGTTTGCAATCACGGATGTCGGACTGCAGCTCTCGTATGTCGCCACCATTGGTATCGTATATGGTAGCAGAGCGACGGCCCGCAGGATCGGACGCATCGCCACGATAACGTTGCCTGGCTGGCTCGCTGAGGCAATCGCCGTAGTGCTCGTTGCCCAGTTCAGCATCCTGCCGCTGCAGCTCTCGTACTTCTTCCAGTTCGGCATGCTCTTTCTTCCTGCCAACCTGCTGGTGGCGCCGGCGGTGCCAGCCGTGACGGCGCTGGGCTTCGTCTCCTCGGCTTGCGTTCTGCACGAGCCGACAGCCTCGCTGCTGGGGCCGCTGGCCGCTGTCCTCGACGGTCTGGCAGCGTATGGGCTGCGCTGGATGCTTTATGTGGCTGGTCTTGTCTCGGGCGTCGAGTCATCGAAGCTGACAATCGGCTGTCCGCCACTGTGGAGCGTGCTTTTGTACTACGGCGCTTTCTTCACGCTCCTGGCGACGGTAAGGCGGGAGCGTCATCGCCTTCTAGCTGCCTGCTTGTTCCTGGGGGCAGCCGGTGCGTTGCTGAAGCCTGCACCGCTGCCGCCACTTATGGTGGCAGTGTTCTCGCAGGCGGTGGTGGTGGTCAATCAAAACCGCGATGCGGTTTGTGTCGGTGATTCTGGGCACAAGGCGGTGCGCAGGTTTCTCGCCTATCACGGCATCAAGGCGCAGCAAGCTGGATATGGCAGCCTTGGAGTTAGAAGCTGTGGGTCAATTAGGGTGATCGACTCGTCGGTGCCAGCAGTAAGCCTGGTGCTGGCTAGCCCTGGCGCCGGGCAGCCCGAGAATCATCAGGTGCTGCCGGCTGCCCAGGCCGTGATAGTTACCAGCAATGCCAACCAGCCAGGCGAGCCGGAATCCCCGGCCCGTTCGCGCGGTAAGGCCGATGGCGTGCAATCGCAGGCAAGTGGTGGCGGTCGCTCCAGACATGGTGCAGGTCGGCGCATAAAGGGTCCCGACGCCCTGGCCGCTGCGCTCTTGCTTGCGCGGGCGGCCAGGGCGCACTGGCTCGTTCTGGGCGGTCGCACCTCATGGGGACAGAGTTTGCCTTTTCGCCGACTGCGCAGTTCAAATCCTGCAAAATCCGGGCGCAACGAGTTTGAACGAGGCGGACAGGCCTCTGTCGGTGGGGAGCATCCAGCAATTGCCATTCTCGGAGGATACGAGTTCGTTCTGGTTGCAGACGAAGACGGCTGGTTGGCCCCCTACTGATCGTCCATTCTCTTGGCGTGGAGCCGACAGGAATAAGTTCGCGGGCGAGCTTGCCACGGCTGGCACAGCTCTTTTCCCGCTTGAATACGGTTCCGAATGGCCGGCAGCTAGACCCGTTGCGGCTGCGTACCCTTCGCGCATGCACCAAAATGGACTGCGTGCCCATGGGCGGGCCGAGCTCAATTGCCGTTTCCCTATAGCGCGAACTTGACCAGCGGGGGAGAAACGTACGCGAGAATGTCCCTGTAACGCAACGGACCTGCGCGGAGGCAGGCGCTGAAAACTGTATTGGCTGACCACGTCACCCTGTCTACATGGCACCAGAAGGCTGCCAGGTACGGTTGCACCAGCTTTCTGCTAATGCCGTGGAATATTCGCTTTCCCAGACTCTCGAAAGCGAAGACGGCTGCCTGGCTCTGGGCAGGCAGTGCTTCGAAGGCGGCGGCGTGCTCTTGTAATGCGGCGTACGGTTGAGGACTGGTGCGGTGGTAGATGTTTCCAGGCAGTATATTGATCCATCCCTCCAGCTCCAGCATGGTGAGGGCTGCTGAAATCTGGGCCGCCGTGGCGCCTGTCCGTTGAGTGAGCTGGTCAAAGTGAAGATCTTCGACAGCCAGCAGTTCGTATACCCTTTGCTCGAGGGGCGAGAAGCTCAGCGGCAGGAGGCTGTCTGTTGGCATCGGCGAATCCTGGTTATTACTCGCAGGCGATGAAGGCACGGCAGGAGAAGGGCTGGGAGCATCGACCCCATTCTGGTCTTCCTGTACCTCGTCCGAGCTCTTCGCGCTGGCGGCGGCCTCATTCGCCTGTTTGTCGATTTCTCGTTGTTCTGCTTGCGGGTGTGCGCCTGCGGGAGTTTGCCGGCTGCGCCTGCTGAAAAGCTGTGCGAACAAGCCGGAGGGAACAATTTCGGCATCATCGGGCATCGCGTTTTGGATAACCATTCTCACCTTTGTCAGCAACTGGTGAGCGGAGGACTGAGCAATGCCGGCTCGCTTGTGAAAGGCCGCGGAGCTGAGGGTGATGCCCTGCCCGGTGACCAGGATAGCAGCCAGCCAGGCGCGCGGTGCTTTCATGTGATGGAAGAAAGTACCTGCCGTCACCGAAAATCTCTTACAGCAGCGCAAACATCTGGCCACCCTTTGCCCGTAATTTCGGCTGGTCTTTTCATGACCGCAGAAGGGGCAGCGGACCAATCCGGCCTGCTCGAGTCGTGTACATATTTCTTCCAGGCAATCCTGTTCGGAGCGAAATCGATCGTTGAACTGCCCCCAGGCGGATTCCAGAACGGCGTCATCGGCTCCAGCGGCATGCTGAGCGGATTGTGGGTGTGCATTGGAGTCGTTCATGGTTTGATCACCTCCCTTTGTTTATAGAAACGAATTTGGCGCAAAAAAGTTCAAAGAATGGAGGCCTGCCATTCCTTAAGTGGGACGCTCTCCCCGAACTGACGCCCAACCCCGATGGCGCGGGCGTCATGTGCAGCTGGCGCGGAATTTCCGATAACGGCAAGTTATCCGATATCGGCAAGTTATCCGATATCGGATAACTTGCCCGGCTGCGGCGGTACCGGGCAAGCTGGCGCGCAGAGAGTAGGCCGCCTGCGCCACACGTGAGCGTTCCAAATAGCACGGCTCGGAGCTGTGAACCCTGGTGGGTGATAAGAAGACAATGCCATTGGAGATCAAGTTTGCGCCCTGGATTGCTCTCTCGTCTCTGCGTGCGCAGGACGCAGCCTGACTGCTTGGGCTGCAAGGGGCCCGCAACGCTCGACGGAGTTTAGATACAAGAGGAACTCAACGCGCGATGTGAGGCTAACGTTCGTGGCTATATCACCTGAGTCTTGGCGGCGGGCTGCATGGTTTGCATGGGCAGAGTTTACAGTAGTGTCACCGGGGGCAGAGCCTGGAGTTCTACAACCCACTTCACGCTGCCGCTGGACAAAGCGCGCTAGTAAGTCTGCCCTACGGGGACCTCTGTCAGCCCGTCGGCAAGGTAATTGAAGGTGTACTTAACGTCCAAATAGGAGGCAGAGTACTCTGGGGGCAGTGCTCGAAAAGGGAGCGCCGCCGCCACCGCTCTGAGCGCGGCCTCGTCGGCTTCAGGGTCTCCGGACGAGCGAACCAGCCTGAGGAGCGCGAGCGTTCCCTGGCGACGAACGCGGAAAAATATTTCAGCTGTTCTGGAGATACCGCGGGGCGGCTCCCAGGATCGTTTGATTCGCTTGTTGAGCTCCTTGAGATAGGCGGCCAGCTCCGAACGCGCCCCCCGCCCGCCCGATGACCGCCCTCCCGGCTGCCAGACGTCCTTGCCATCATCGCCGTCATTGTCCACGAGTTCGACCAGCTCCGGCGGCGCGACTTCCTCCATGAAAGGAGCATCGGCAGCTTCGGTTCGCGATGGCACATCCAGGGCTGTTCTGCGCGATACCGCGGGCGGTGGCACAAGGACATTGAATTCTTCTTGCCGGCGCACCGGCGCAGCCAGCTGGGACGGCGCGTCCGGACTGGCGGCGCGCGCCTCCCTGGTTTCGATCTGCGAGTGCCTGGCGAGTATAGCGGCCTTGGTGGCATGCCGGGGGCTCCGGCTGTCGGGCCGCCTGTCGCGAGCGGTTCGAGCCGAAGCCGGTGGCGCGGCGAGCGAGCCCTGCACGGCAGCCTGATCGGGAGAGGTTCTCTTGCGCAAGGTGGTCCGTTCCTCGGTGGAAGGCAGAAGGGAATCCTGCTTGCGGAAGTCAGCCAAGCTAGTGAGCTCGATGTCCACAATCTGAGGCTTGATGATACGCGGCGCAGGCGAAAGCAGGTGGGCGATGATCCCGAGGCAAAGGACAAAGGAGAGCGCTATATAGGTAAGCGCGTAGGATTCTACAAATGTCAGCGGTCTTGTCTCGCCGGCCCGGACAAGCGCCAGGGGCACCGACCGGCTCCTGCCGGTTGCCGCCAGGGCAATCGCTCCGCTGGCAGCCAGCGTTATGCACCAGGGCAAAACTCCGGAACCCGGGGCTTGCATGAGCAGCCCGCCAATCCACACCAGGCTGGAGGCTGCAATGGCTGCCCCGGCCAGCCTGCGCCGCCCGCCCAAGCGCTGATCCAAGCTCGGTCTGGGTGCCCGATTGCCCCTGCCGTCTTCCATGGCAGTTTTCTGCGGCGAAGCATGACCGATTGGATTGGGCACAGCGGCGCCTGCGCTCTTGTGGGTCGGGACTGAGGCAATGAGCGCCCCAGAGGCTGACAACCCATGGTAGCACCGGGCTGCTGCCGATTTTCTAATTCTCGTTTAAAGCCGCATCCGCGCTTGGCAATACCCTACTTGCCCATGGCCGCGAAGTACACGGCGCAGGCGTGGTCCAGGTACTCCCTGGAGAGTCTGGCTTCGGTCTGCAGGAAGTTGCAAAGGTTGACGACCTGGTCCACGATGTCCCGGGGGTGACAGCAGCGCATCTGGCGTCGTCCCGTCCGGTACTGAGTCTAAATCAGGTAGTTGACAGCCTCCTCGTTGTAAGGCACCCCGACCCGCTGGCAGTACTGTAGAAAGATCCACTTGTACTCGTCCTCGGTCGGGTTGGTGATGTTGATCTTGTAGGGGATGCGCCTGAGGAACGCCTCGTCGACCAGGTCGCTGGGATTGAGGTTGGTCGAAAAGACTATGAGCTGCTCGAAAGGCACTTCCAGCTTCTTGCCTGTATGCAGCGTCAGGTAATCGACGCGCTTCTCCAGGGGAACAATCCAGCGGTTGAGCAATGACTTGTGGTCGATCCGCTGGCGCCCGAAGT
>DATNRD010000534.1:0-9706 GCA_036703665.1 Candidatus Obscuribacterales bacterium | reverse complement strand
CTTGCCGGCCTAGCACTTTCGCTTGCCACTGCAGGCAGCGCCGTCGCCCAGGTGCCGGATCAGCGCCCGGCAACATTCAAGCTCCACGCCGTCGTCTTCGACGGCGCCCTGCCGGGCGCAGGCTCTTTGAGCCACTCAGTGGGTCCGTTCTGGTCGCACGATGGCGTAGGCGACGGTCAAACGATTGCCGTAAGCGAAGAGAAAAAAGGCGCGCCGGCTGTCGGTGAGCCTGCCGGCGGCGGTGATGCCGCCCAGGAGAGCAAACAGTCGGCAGCCGATCAGTCTGGACCTGGCACTGAAAAACCGCAGGCCGGCGCCGCTCCATCGAGCGCTTCCAGCAAAGATAAGACCGGGGTGAACTCTGAGGCTAGCCAGGGCTCCGCTGCTCAAACTCAAGCCAAGCCGGCGGGGGCCTCCCGGCCGGGCAAGCTCGAAGGTACCGGCGTCGACTGGTCGCAATGGGCCAATGAGCTGGCCGACCGCTGGTACAAGAATCTCATCGCGCTCGAGCGCAAATCGGGCAAGGGATTCAACACTGCGCGGCCGGCCAAGATCCGCTTTACCTGTTACCCTGACGGCTCCATCAAGAACATCTCGCTTTACAGGAGCTGCGGGATTTCCGAGTACGATCGCATGCAGATCGAGGCGCTCAAGCAGGTGCAGCCGCTGCCTCCCTTTCCGCCCGGCACACGGCGCAAGAGCATCACCATGCTGCAGGGCTGGGCATCGGGCCCGAAGACCAAAGGGCAGAAGGACTTCGAGCTGGGCAGCTACGGAAAGAGGATGCCTGTAGAGCGTGTCCGCACCCGCCCGAAGCCCAAATCGGCGGGAACTGGTGGCAAGGCACAAGCGAAGCCGGCAGCGCCCTCGCCCTCGAAGCGCTAGCTGCAAGGACGGCTTGACTGACCACATGGCATGATCCGCCATGCGAGCTTACTAGGACTCGATGAAAACGACTTTAAGCATTGCACTGGCTGAAACAGGATGTACTTTGCCCGCCTGGACAGACAACTATCCAGAGAATGGAGAGGCCCGGCCGGATTAAATTCCGGGAATGCCCCGGTGGTGCGCTGCTCTGTTTATAAGGACGGAACTGTAAAAACATCAGAGAACGGGTTCTCAATATTGGTATTCCGTCTGGTTCAATCAGTGCTGAACAAGCAAAAGTTTTCGAGCAACTCGGTAAACGCGCTCAGGAACTGGGAGTGAAGGTTAGGTTAACGGTGATTGAATGAGCACAAACAAACAACCGGGAAAACACCTGCTATGGTGGATCGGGCTTTATGTGTTATCTGATAAGGCGCTGATTCCCACACGCTACGAGACTGATGCTGGTTTCCACTTGGACAGAGAGCCTGTCTTGGAATTTGACTATCGCAATAAAGAAGAATTCGTGTCAGCCCTTTCGCAAGTAGTGAAAGATGGCAACCCAAGGATTCATGCTCCCGATCCCGAGGAAGTACAAAAGGCAGTCCCAACTATTCAGCGCTATATCAAGGCAAAGAGCTGGAACGAAGCTGAACGGCGGACAATACACTTCTCGATAGAATGCGTGGAAGACGAATTTATCATTACGTGTTCGCAACGAGCTGCCGATGGTACCTGGGCGCGCGGCAAGGATAGTAATTTGCTTGAGCGGCACATACCACTGAATGAAGGAATCGCCGCTGTCGTTGATGTTATTTTGGACCATCTGAGCGAGCGCTCTGACCTGCCTGGACTGCCAATTACCAGAACCGCCTAAATTTCAGGCCCTTGCAGGAACTATCACCGGTCTTTAGTCCGATTGATGAGCGATGTCACCCTCAGCAGACGAGAACGACGAGTGGAAGGTAGAAGACAAAATCAGGGCATTTCTGGGAGGCAAGGATATTGGCGTTGCTTGTGAGGCGAGCTGTCGTAACCGTTGGCTGCACCTGCTCCACGCTGCAGCAGGGCTTGTGATATTGCAGTGGTCATTCCTGCTTTTGGAGAGTGCTGTAGCAATGGAGAAGAAGGAAAGCGAGGTCATGCCGGATGCAGTTGCCTCCTTGGCATTAGAGCTAGAGCAGTCTCTGAATGATGTCTGGCGCGCGCCGAAGGGAATAGAAAGGGACCCTATCCAGGTTATTCGATTGCTTGGTCGGACAATGTTTCCAGAAGTTAGAGTAATTCGAGCGTCCAGAATCCCAGGAGCGACTGCACGAGCAGTAGATGCGGTTCGTAATATGAAGGTTTCGAGAAGACCGCCCGCTGAGCTAGGTAACGTACAAGAGATTGTTATTGAGTTCAAACAGAAAGTGCGTGTCGTCAAGTGGAGCAATTTCGATCCAGCGGAGATCGCCATGGGTTCGTACTTTGCCCGCCTGAACAGACAACTATCCAGAGAATGGAGAGGCCCGGCCGGATTAAATTCCGGGAATGCCCCGGTGGTGCACTGCTCTGTTTATAAGGACGGAACTGTAAAAGATGTGGTTCTGGTGAAACCGTCGTCGATTCCGAATGCGGATGTACGAGCGCTTGAATTTCTGCGCTCCCACGAGCCGCTGAGTCCGTTTCCAGAGGAGGGGCCGGAATATGTGGATCTCGAGTTGAGATTCGGGGGTGGGGTGAATGCGATGCTCGTTTCTCCAGGGGTTCCACCTGATGAGCGTCCCAAGGGGTTGCTAGAGGAGTTTGAAAAAAGCAAGCGAGCCGTTGATGATCTAACGAAGAAGCATGCAGGCGGGGATCATGCTGGAGAGAAGTGATCGGGCTGGCATGGTTAGAATTGGAGGTGGAGACAGTTCCGGGCTTGATGGCGGCAATTCATTTTGACAGAGGACCGATCGGCTTGGGATAGGAAGACGAACGCTGAGAGTCAGATAGGGGATCATCATGTCAATTGGTGGCGATTTCAGGGAACAGTCGGAGGAGCACCAACAAAAAGATCTGGTGTTGAGCGTAGCCTTCGATGTGCTTGTTCAGTCCGAACGGTGCGATAGAGCATTAGAGGCGGCAGAGCTTTCCCAAGAGGCCAGGGCGGAGGCGATCAGCAGAGTTAAGGCCGAGTATGAAAGGCGGCACGGCGAGGCTGCTCCCGACGAAAGATTAGTATTTCGCTGTAATGACGCTATTGATGCCCTGAGGCGTGCATTTTATGCGGAACTTAAGAACGCAAGGAACATTGGCAGAGGAAGATACCTTTGGGTATCAGAATTTGTCGCGCTTTGTAAGGAAGACAGGGAAGCCGATACGGCACTTTTGAGGGTTTCCATAGAGAGAGCCCAGAGGCTTCGCGAGCATGTTGAGAGGAAACACGGTCTAATAAGGGCGCCGTTCGATCCGGTGTACGAAGAGCTGGAACGGAAGGCTCGTGAGTGGAAGAGCGAGATTTGAAGCTGAAGGCGAAATGGCAAGCAGCGGCATCCTTGCCAGGAACTTCCCCACCATTGACGATGCCATCTTCAAGGACGGCGTCTTTGCCAGCATGAAATCAATCGACTTGAACGCGCCAACATATCAAAACATGGAAAAGTTGGAAAAACGCTTGAATAGTTACTTAGACAAAATGGCGGACTGGGAAGGACAAAGAAGACCTTGGGGAGAATTTGCTATCAGCCCAAGTGAAGTCAGAGAGAAGGTGCTGAATATCGGTATACCGACCGGCTCGATGACAGAAGATCAAGCAAGGATTTTTGAGCGAATTGGAAAACGCGCTCAGGAACTCGGTGTGAAGGTTAAACTGACGGTGATTGAATGAAGACGGAAAAACGAAAACAACTTTTGTGGTGGGTCGGATTATTTGTAACGCCCGAAACGGGCTTGATTCCAACAACATATCGAACCGATGCCGGGTTCCATCTTCAACGTGAACCAATAACCGAATTTGACTACCGCAATCGAGTGGCGCTGGCAGAATCTTTGCGAGAAGCAATTGCTCGTGGTAACCCACACATTCAAACACCTTCACAAGAAGAACAAAAAAAACGATTACCGGACGTACAAAAACGCATGAAAGCAAAGACGTGGAAGGAGGTAGAGCGCCGTTCTATCTATTTTTCTATCGAATGTCTTGATGACGAATTCGTTGTAATTTCCTGGGGCCGTGCTCCTGATGGTACATGGGCGCCCGAGAAGGAACGCGCACTTGAGCGGCATATACCAGTGTCAGAAGGCATTGATGCGATTGTTGATGCTATCTGGGAGCACCTCACCCAACGATCCGATCTGCCGGGATTGCCGATCGCACGGACTACTTAAAACCTAGTCAAGCATTGTGATGGAATAAAAAAAGCAATGCCAAAATTCCTGTTCAACGTTGTTGATACTTATGAATCCAGAGCGTAACAGAACAAATCGTATGGATGCGCATGCCGATCACCCAAGCAGACAGTCGGAGTCGAGTGGTGAACTGGACAAGCTGTTAGAACTCGTCCAGGCACAGCTCAAAAGCTTGAGGCAGCCAACTACCGGATTGGCTATCTGGAAGCCCAAACACAAACGTACAAAGAACAAATCAAATTGCTGACAGACAGCCAACATAAGCACGGCTGGTGGGTTCGGTGTTTGTAAGTGGATTACCGCCACAAGGTTATAGCTGTCGTCTCCACTGATCCAACCCAGCGACAGTCACCTGATTCAGCCAAGCCCTAAAGCGTCTAACAAGGCTTGTAGTGTTCTCTTTGACACTGTATTGAAATGGAGCCACGCAAAGTTCATATGGTCCTTCTGGCTCCTCCAGCTCTTCTGTTCTGTCGCGATACTCAATGAATGCAGATGCAGCCATTAAGTCTTTCGACTTCTTGCCAAGGCAATGGAATGAAAGAACAATGTGGGCTATGCGTTCCTCCTTGATCTTCATCCCCACCCATGCCCGATACGTGCGCCAGTCAGCGAAGTATTCGAGCTTTTTTGCAACCTCGATTATTTGTCTGTGATACCAGTCTTCGGTTCCTTCGGTACTTCGAGCAACATTAACCCAGTATTCTCGATCGCGAGCTTGTAGTTCTTTCCGGAGAGCAGGGGCAACTACGTCATTGAAGAATTGCTCCGCAGTATCCTCCAGCAATCTAGATATCTTACGGCGCTCCTGAATATCCGCCTGGCGCCGGTCGCCCAGCACTTTACCAGCGGCACTGATGATGTTTTGTATCTGGTGCTCTAATTTATCAGTCATAACGTCTTCAGACAAACTCAGTGCTCGCACAAATGCCTGGCGCTGAACTCGAGCAAAGAGATCCACCAGCGGTTTGAGATTTCCATGGTCAGCCCGTTCTAACGCATTAATGTACTCGACTCGCTTGTCCCCGAGAAAAACCAATGGGAACCAACCCGCCCGAATAAGGACGAGCGATGCCAGTGCTCTAGCTACTCGTCCATTGCCATCGTGAAACGGGTGGATTTGAGTAAATCTGTGATGGAGCCAAGCAGCCTCGACTTCCGGAGATACGTGATTTGCTTCGTGCTCCGCATGCCATTTGACCAGCTTCTGCATCTCGTCTTGCACATAAATGGGCGGGCAATATTCGTGAGTGTAGCCATCGGCACGCGTGGGATTGTTTGGCAGCTTTTTCCAATCGCCTTTTATTAGCTCCACTTGCTTCACATTGCCGAACTGATCGACTGCCTCAGTCGTGCTCTGGCTTCTCAAGAGCGACTGATGCAGCTCTTTGATATATCCGATGCTTAGGTCGCGCTCCTGCTTTACAAAGGCGAATACACCCTCTATAGCTTCTTTATGGTCGTTCAAGATTCGCGCTACTAGTTCGACAGGCTTATTTGTCGTGCCAAATGGAATGAGGCTTGCATCAAGCCCTTGCTCGATGAGTGTCATGGTAACACCACGATCTATCTCATACAGCTTCTCCAACGTGCCAGCTTCAATCGCCCATTCCCGAATCAACTTGTCATTGAAGTGCTTAAGGGCAGCAGAAGTTTCTAGTTCGCGTTTTCGATCAAACCAGCTTTCAGCAAGCGCGGGCAAGTCGGCACTTACTAGCGACTCCCAGTCATTCTGCAGGTCTTCAATGAACTTGTACTTATACGTCATGGTCTCGGTCAGCGTGTCTCCTTTGCGGTTGCAACGGCGCGGGCATCATCTGATTAGTTCGCGGATCATGTCTTGATTGTCTTCAGAGAACTGAGTCCCTGTGAACTGGTCTACATCATCTGGATTCGGTCGTTTGTGATCGGGTTCGATCAAAATATCGAAAGAATCAAGGTTTGTAGGGTCGGCACTCATGTCTTCACCCCAAGAAGAAATACATACCTTGAATGTACCCCCTTGGAGGCTGACCATTTTCTGTACCGACTATAGCTAGTCCGATAATCAGCGATTATGTATCATCGGACTTTGACTGCAGCCGGAAACCTTGCTATGTACACGTTTCGGAGACAGTCGCCCCAGAAGTGGGCATGCAGCCTCGCAGACCGGCCCGAGGATAAGCCTACGAATCAGGCGGCGGACGGACTTCAAGACTCGCACGGCCGTTCGAACGGAGCGCAATCTCTTGGCGGATTGAGGCAATGTAGCCGCCCAGGGAAACGGCGTCCTCATACGTCGGCGCCAGGGACAGGTACGCGATGAGAACGACCAGCAGGTCCTTCAGTTCGTCAATGGAGACATCTGAGACGGCGTGAGAGGTGAGGTCCTGTACTTTGCTTGCCATTCTTGTTCGGACGCCTCCTTCGACCCCTCAGCCGCCTTCCGGAGGCGAGTTTTTTCCCGCTCAGCCTTCATGGCCATTTCGTAGGCGATTCGCCTGGCTGCCAAGCGCCCCGGCGGCATATCCGGTTCTAAAGGAGGGGGCGTGCTTTCCGATGAAGCCACCTTCACCACAGCGTTATATTAGTCCGTACAGATTGCAAAGAAGCCAGAAGCCAGGTCTTCGTAGTCCTGCCGCCAGATGTCTGCGTGGTCATACAGAGTCCTGCGAGAACATCCGGCCGCTTTCTGGAGTTCGACGGTGGTGAACGGCCGCTGCATGCTCTTCAGATTGATCATCGCTTCTGTTATTCGTCGGCGGGCGTCTGACTTTCTATTGGCGTTCGCTCGTGCCCAGCCGGGCTGGAGCGGAAGACGCAGACCGTAACCCAGGGAGCCCTCTCCCGGGTTGGGGAACACTTCCAGGACTCCTTTTTGAACGGAAAAGCCGGTGAGCGTACGCAGGTTGACGAGCTGTTTGCGCAGGTGGAAAGCGTGCGCCCGCACACGGTCAAGGTGCAGAACCAGGGCACAAGACCCAGTCCGACACTGGTCAAGCTGGGGTGGCCTCGAGCTGCTTCTTGTCGATTTTGCCGGTGAGCGTCTTGGGCAGCGGGCAGGAAATCGGGCGGAACTCCCACTCCATCGGGCGCAGCTCGCGCTTGAGGTGCTGCTGGCAAAACTCACGGAATCTGGCGTTCAGCTCTTCCTTCGCCTGCTTCTTCATGGCCTCGTCTCCGCAGAGGAGATCGCACAGCTCGCCTGATTTGACTACGATGACAGCCTTGACCAGCTGTCCCAGTTTGCGGTGCGGAACACCAAGGACAGCTACCTCATGCGCCAGGGGGTGCTGGCGGAGAACCGTTTCTACCTCGGACGGGAAGACCTTGTTGCCGGCCACAATGATCATCTCCTTTGAACGCCCGGATATGTAAAGCAGCCCGTCACGGATGTAACCGATGTCGCCCGTGTGGTAGTGCCCGCGGTGCAGGACCTGCGCGCTGGCCTCCGGTTGATTCAGGTAGCCTTTCATGAGGCTGGGCCCGGCAATACGAATCTCTCCGGAGTCGCCCTCGCCCACGACCTCGTCGTTCTGATCGACGATCTCGATCACGACAGAAGGCAGCGGGCGTCCCACGGACTCGGGCGGGCCGTCCTTGTTGAAACACAGTATCTTGGTCTCCGTCGTTCCGTAGCCCTGGACGATGCGCCGGGTAAAGCGCTTTTCGAATTCGTGGGCGAGCGATACCGGCAGTGGTGCCCCACCGCTGAGGTACTGCTGGACCGGGATCTCATTTGCAGGTGGAGACGGCAGGTTGATTAGTGCACCATATATGGTGGGAACCCCGACGACCATCGTCACCTTGAGCCTGGTCACGGTGTTCCAGAAATCCGCAGGATGGAAGTCCGAGAGCACTATGCATCCGCCTGTCAGCAGCTGCGCCAGCAGCACCGCCATGCCGAAGATATGACTGGTGGGCAGCGGCAAGAACGCTCTGTCGTCGGCACGCAGGCCGAAAGTGGCAGCCAGCTCGCTGACGTTGTTGATTAGCGATCCCAGATCGTGCACGGCCCCTTTCGGGACACCGGTCGTCCCCGAGGTCAGGATAACGAGCGCCAAACCATCCTGGCTTACGCGGTCCAGGCCCCGGCCATCGAAACCGGCCGGCGCCTCCGGCAAGGCGCCCAGGCGAACAGTGACAGCCCGCTGGCTGATGGGCTCGACGGACACGACCGCGCGCGGCTCCAGGCGGGCAACGAGATTGTCGACCTCGGCGCCTGTCAGCCGGAAGTCGACAGGCAGCGCCACGGCCCCCAGCCTCCAGGTGGACAGAATAGCGGCAACCAGCTCCGGCGAGTTGGGCGCGCAAAGAAGAACCGTATCCCCCTCTCTTACGCCTGCTTCGGTCAAGCCGGCCTGGGCCCGCCCGACCAGCTCTTCCAGTTGCCCGTAGGTAACGGCTCGGTCGGGCATCGACCCGTCCGCCGCCCTTGCCTGTATAATGGCGGGCCGCGGCGCAAAATCTGCCCGCCCGGCAGTAGGGCACAAGAGCCTGGAAAGAGCATCTTGAAAAGTAATCATTGGCTGAGCCTCGTTCTGGCTTCCATTGGGGCAGTATGACAGGCGCTCCGGAAAACCCTGAGGGTTGTTATAGATTATCGGGTCCGGGCACGTAATGGCAGGAATTTTAACCGGTAGCGCGGAGATAAGGTACGACAGGCTGTCGCTGGCTCCGCTTGGCGGCCAGAGCGAGCTTGGGCAGGTTCTCTGGGTAGTGAGCTACGGCGGGGAGCTTTTGCTCCTGGATGCCGGCGCTGCTTATCCGGGCGAGGATCTGCCGGGAGTGGATCTGCTGCTGCCCAACACCAACTTCCTGGAGGCCAACCAGGAACGCATCACGGCGCTTCTCCTCACCAACGGGCACGAAGAACACTCGGGGGCTGTCGGGTACCTGCTCAACCACTTGAAGATCCCGCGCATCATGGCACCGCGCTTCGTTTCCAGCCTGGTGGCGCAAAACCTGATGGGGAGGAGCTCCGAGACAATCATCGACACGATCGAGATGCGGCACCCATATCAGATCGGATCGTTCGAGCTAGAGTGGGTGCAGGTTAACGACGCCATCGCCGACGCCTGCGCCCTGCGCTTGTCCAGCCCGGAAGGAACGGTCATCTACACATCCAGCTTCAAGCTCGACCAGACTCCCGTTGACAACCGGCAGCTGGACGTGGCTCGCCTGGCTCAGCTCGGTGATGCCGGGGTGCTCCTGCTCATAAGTGATTCGGCAGGGGTGGAAAGCCCCGGATACACGCCTTCTGAAAAGGCCGTCTCCGCACCGCTGGAAAAGCACATAGCCGAGGCGCCCGGGCGCGTCATCGTGGTTTTGCCTGGCACAAACACGCATCGCCTGCAGATACTTTTCGACCTGGCCAGCAAATGGCAGCGCAAGGTCGTGCTCCATGGCGAGACGCTCATAAAGACTGCCGTAGTGGCCGTGATTACAGGCAATCTCGTATACGACCGGAAGATCGAGGCGAGTC
>DATNRD010000533.1:0-3920 GCA_036703665.1 Candidatus Obscuribacterales bacterium | reverse complement strand
GCCTGCCGGCCTTCACCTGCTCGGGGGCAGAGAAGGAAGCCTGCAATTGCTTGGCCAGCCCAAAGGCCACCTTCACCTTCTCATAGTCTATGCGGTCTCCGACTATTTTCCAGGTCTGCCCCATACGCTTGAGATAGAGCTGCCCTTCGGACACCGATTGCAGCTCGCCCCTGGTGCCGATGCCCGGCATCTCCTTGGCGGTCGTGCCGGAGGCCGTGTCACGCGACTCCACCGTCACGTAGGGCCCTTCAATCCTTATCTGCTTGGTCTTGGAAGTGGACTTGGCGTCCGGATAGGTTTTCCAGAAGTCCTGCGTGAGAGCCGAGACGGCCTTTTTATCGAGGCCGTCGTTGTTGACGTAGTCGTCCGCGTAGTAGCTCATCACCGCTTCCAGGTTGTGAGCGTTCCATTGCGTTTCAATGTTGTTAAGGAACTGCTCTACCTCTTTGCGCTGCTGTTCCTGCTCCCTGGACTCCTGACCGGAGATGAAGTCAGTGGTGGCGGTGGCGGGAGTCTCGAGCGCCAGCGCCGGACCGGCAGCCGCCGACGATACCAGCGCGGCGAAAAAGACGACCGCGACAGAAATGGTGGCTGAAAGGCAATGACCCGCGCGCATGGGTACCTATTATAAGCTGTAACCCGACGCCGGCACTCAGACCGCGACCAGGAGCTGTTTCATTACCTCAATGTTCTGCCGGATTGACTCGGCCGACTTCTTGAGAGCGGCAAGCTCGTTGTCCGCCAGCTTCAATTCGATAACCGACTTCACGCCCTGACGGTGAAGCACGGCCGGCAAGCCGACGTAAAGGTCTTTGAGCCCGTACTGGCCGTCCACCCAGACAGCGCACGGCAGCAGCCGGTTCTTGTCTTTGAGGATGGCATCGACCATTTGAGCTGCCGAGGCCCCGGGCGCATAATAGGCACTGCCTGCCTTGAGAAGCGAAACAATTTCAGCCCCACCGTTGCGCGTGCGCTCGCTCAAAGCCTCGATGCGATCAGGCGGCAGAAGCTCGGTGATGGGGATGCCGTTGACGGTCGAGAAACGCGGCAGCGGCACCATGAGATCGCCGTGCCCGCCCAGTACCATGGCTCTGACATCCTCGACGCAAACGCCCAGTTCGGCGGCGATGAAGGTCTGGAAACGCGCGCTGTCGAGCACGCCTGCCATCCCCATCACGCGGCTGGTGGGCAGCTTGGTCGTCTGCCAGGTGAGATATGTCATCACATCCAGCGGATTGGTGACAACTATAAAGATGGCGTCCGGGGAGTGCTTGACCGTTTCCTTGGCTACGCCCTGCACGATCTGCGCGTTGGTCTTGAGCAGGTCGTCCCGTGACATCCCTGGCTTTCTGGCGATGCCGGCGGTAATGACCACGATGTCCGACCCTTTGGTGTCGGCGTAGTCGTTGCAGCCGAAAACCTTGCGCCCGTGCCCGAGAACCGGTGCAGCCTGGTACAGATCGAGAGCCTTGCCCTGGGGCAGTCCCTCGATGATATCCACCAGCACCACATCTGCCAGGTCGTTGCCTGCCACATACTGCGCTACGGTAGCTCCCACGTTGCCGGCACCAACCACAGTAACCTTGCTCACGTTGCTCCTCCCTTAACCATTGTCGGACCGCCCTGACTCAAGGCAGCCGGAGAGATTGTAGAACAGCGGTCAGCTTACCACAGGGCAGCCGATAAAACACAGGCAAGGCATTGGGGGAAACCGTAGATTAATTCGTGCGGACTGTTTCCCCTGGGGCGGAATTCAAGCTATGCTGAAAGTGCCTTGCCAGAAGAGCCGGAACCTGTCGCGGCTATGGCAGTCTTCTAGTTCTGGTTGAGTTCAATGTCCACCAGCCCAGGTGGGTCGAGCGAGGGATGCAAGGGTGTGCAAAGCAAGCCGGTGGGAAAAGCTAGCGTCTGCCGTGAGCAGCCTTATCCTGTGTGCCCTTCTCACCGGCGGCACCGGTCCTGCCCGGTCGGAAGCGCCGCTGCTTAAGCCCGACGTTCCCAAGCTCGACACGCCATCGGAGTCGGCTGCGCCGGAAGCTAAGATCAAACCGCGCGGCCCGCTCAGGGGCGGCGTGCAGCACCTGGAGAAGCTTAACGCTCAACCTCGCCGCCTCAAGGGCAACGCCACGGGTGGATCGCTGGGCGGTTTCTTGAAGGGTAACGCCGATGCCCGGCGTCTTAGGGGCAAGGCAGGCGCCGACCTGCTGGAGGCACAGGCCGAGTCGGGCATCGGCATAATCGGCGTCAAGTTTGTCATGTTCGGACAGCGCCCGCCTGTGATAAACAGGGTCTTCCCGGGCACGCCGGCAGCCGGAGTGGGGCTGCGGATTGACGACATCATCGTTGCGGTCGACGGTGTGCCAACATACGGCCTGACCAAGGAGGAGGTCTACGATCTCATCGTCGGCACTCCGGGGACACCGGTCACGCTGTCGGTCTCCAGAAAAGGCGAGTTCGTGGCCGTGACCATGAACCGCATGGATCTCAATGACATCACCGATCCTTTCGTGCGCAGGGATTACATGATGAGCATGTAGTCCGATGTTAGACTATTGCCCATGCGGCTCTGCTACGATGCCACCAGATTTGGTTTCGGTCTCGAGGAGGCCGTCGCGCTTGCGGTAGGCAAAGCGGTGCCGGCTCTCGAATTCACCTTCGAGCCGTTCCCTGTGGCGGATGAGGATGACAGGAGGCTCTCCGCCGGCGAGGAGACGTTCCTTGCCCAGGTGCGATGCTTGTTCGACCGGCATGCGGTCGATCCGGCAGTAATCAACCTGGACTATTGCCTGGATGCCCAGGATCGCGCATCGGTCAGGGAGTTTCGCTACCTGGTGTCCAAACTGGCCAGGGTCGGCCGAGCCATCGGTTGCCGGCGCATAGGTTTCTGGCTGGAGTCGGGCGGTGGAGACGAAAAGTGGAGGAAGGCTGTGGCAAAGGCCCTGGTCCCGGCCATCAAGGAGTGCGGCGGGCACGGTGTCAGGCTCATGCTCAGACTCTCCACCCCGAGCATGTACAGGGGCAGGTCGTTGCGTTGCTGGCGGCCCATGCATCCGCAGGACTGGCGCGATCTGCTGTCTGCCATGCCGGAGCTGTGTCTTGCTTTCTCGCCTGCCGATTGCCTCTGGCAGGGGATCGACTACCTGAGGATTCTGCCAGGGTTCATCTCGGCTGTCGAGCACGTCGAGGCGATTGACGTTGAGGTCAATCAAGATATGCTCAAGGACTCTGGCTTGTTCGGACCGTTGTGGTGGCGCTACCGGTTGCCCGGAAAGGGGCAAATTGACTGGGCTCAGCTGGTCGAGGCTCTCAAGCTCTATGAGTTTGCCGGCTCCTTTTCCGTCCACCTGGACGACGAGTTTGTCGTGAGCCAAGCCTCCGAGCTCGATCGTTCGCTCGATTTCGGACTGGCTTGTTTTGCGGCGCTTGTGAAAGGCTAGGCCATGAAACGGCTGTTCCTCTACCTGCACACGCACTGGGATCGTGAATGGTACCGCCCGTTCGAAGCGTTCCGCGCCGACCTGGTGGAGGTAGTTCGCCGGGTGCTCGACGGACTGGAAGCCGGAACCCTGCCCAGCTTTTATCTGGACGGACAGGCGTGCCTGCTGGAAGACGCGGTTTCTGTAGCCCCGGAGCTCACCCCCAGAATCGTGGCGCTCATGGAGGTGGGCCGGCTGACGGCCGGTCCCTGGTACGTTCTTGCCGACCAGATGCTGGTCTCAGGCGAAAGTCTCATCCGCAACCTGAGGCTGGGGATGGCACTGACAAGCAGGTTCGGAAGACCTGCCCCGGTCGGCTACTGTCCCGACACCTTCGGACACAGCCAGGATCTACCTCGCATCCTGGCTGGTTTCGGTCTGAAGTCGGCGGTGGTCTGGAGAGGGGTGCCGCCGCAAGTGGGACAGCCGGCCTTTCGCTGGCAA
>DATNRD010000532.1:0-6341 GCA_036703665.1 Candidatus Obscuribacterales bacterium | reverse complement strand
TAGGACTCATCAAGGCTGTCGATCAGTTCAAGCCCGATGCGGGGGCGAAGTTCCAGACCTACGCCACGCACCTTATCACGGGAGAGATCCGCCACTACCTGCGCGACAAGACCGCCATGATCAGAGCTCCTCGCGAACTGCAGGAGCTGTCTTTCCGCATAAACAGGCTGGTGCAGAACTTGACGGCGCGCCTGGGGCGCGAGCCTTCCGATGTGGAGATCGCACAGGAGCTGCAAATCCCCGTCTCGCGAGTCAACGAAGCCTACGAGGTGGACAGGCGGCGCACGCTCATCTCGCTCGATCAGGCGCTGTCGAATGACGCCGGCAGCGAGCAGTCGCTCATCGACACGCTCGTGGACGGCAAGTACCAGAGCAATCAGCTAGCCAAGGAAGACCGGTTCATGCTGGCCGAGGCCATCAAGCAGCTGCGCGACGGGCTGCGCGAGGTGGTGCAGCTCACTTTCTACGAGGATTTGAGCCAGACAGAGGTGGCCCGCCGCCTGGGCATTTCACAGATGCAGGTGTCCAGGCGCCTGCGCGCTGCCACTGCCGAGCTTTACAAGATCATCACCCAAACCAGGAAGTCGGGCGGCGGCAAGGGGAACCATGACTAGCCCGGTCATCGAGACCAAAGACCTTACCAAAGATCATTTCAGCCACATTTTAAGAAGGCGCTTCCGGGCCGTCGACGGCTTGACGCTCACGGTCGAGCGCAACGAAACCTATGGCCTGCTGGGATTGAACGGGGCCGGCAAGACGACCACACTGAAGCTGCTGCTGGGACTCTTAAGGCCTACGTCGGGGAGCGCTTCGGTGCTGGGTTATCCGGCCGGCGACCAGCGCGCTCTCGGGCGGCTGGGGTTCCTGCCCGAGAACCCGTACTTTTACTCGTATCTTACCGGCGGCGAATTCCTGGATTTCTCGGCAGAGGTGTTCGGCTTGAGCGCCCCGGAGCGCAAGGAACGAGCGCAAGGGCTGCTGAAAATGGTCTCCATGACGGAAGCCGCCAACGTTCAGCTCTGGAAGTACTCCAAGGGGATGCTGCAGCGCCTCGGCATCGCCCAGGCGCTCATCAACGACCCCGAGGTAATCTTTCTGGATGAACCGATGTCGGGCCTTGATCCGATTGGCAGAAGGGACGTGCGCCTGATCATGCTTAAACTCAAGGAGCAGGGCAAGACTGTCTTCTTCAACTCGCACCTGTTGCCGGACGTCAACGAGGTCTGTGACCGTGTCGGCGTGCTCCATCGCGGTAAGCTGGTGGCCGACGAGCGAGTTGCCACCATTTCCGGCGGCGGCAGCTACAGGGACCTGGAGGAGTACTTTCTGGAGACCGTGAGTAGGGCTGAGGCTGAAAGGCAGGCTGCTGCTGTATCCAAGTAGTATGAACAGAGTTCTTCCGGTCATCGCTATTGCGCGCAATACGTTCAGGGAGACGGTCAGGGACAGGGTCCTTTACGCGTTTGTGGTCTTCGCCTTCCTGCTTACGCTGGCAGGGATTCTTTTGGGCAGCATATCGGTCGGGCAGGATCTGCGCATACTGGAAGATCTCGGGCTTTTCACCATCTCGCTCATCGGCGGCATAATCGGCATCTTCGTCGGCACCAGCCTGGTGTACAAGGAGGTGGAAAGGCGCACCATCTACCTCATCGTCACCAAGCCAATCAGCCGCTGGCAGTTCGTCCTGGGCAAGTACATCGGCCTGGCTTCCTGCTTGCTTGTCGTGTCGGCTGCCATGGGAGCCTTCTTGTTTGCCGTCGTCTTCCTGTTGAATCCTGACCACGTCATAAGCCCCCTTATGTTCGAGTCTCTGGCGCTCATCTATCTCGAGCTGCTCTTCGTCGTGGCCGTGGCGACTTTCTTCTCGACCTTCGCCACACCTGTAATGAGCGTCGTTTTTACCCTGTCCGTCTGGTTTATCGGACATTTCGGGCAGTCATTAAGGGAGCTCGGGCGCCTGTCGCACAGCCCATCGGTGGCCAAATTCTTCGATGGGCTTTACTGGTTGATGCCGGATTTAGCAAGAATGGCGCAGATACGCGGTGATCTCATGTACGGCCGGCAGCCGCCGCCGGAGCTGCTTGTCTTTCTGTGTTGCTATGTGCTGGCTTACATCCTCTTGCTTCTCAGCATGGCAACAGTGGTCACCGAGCGCCGCGAATTTGCCTGATCTGGGCGCTCCGGCGCCTTTACAAGTCTTGCCGCCCTGCTTGCCTGTCTGCCTGCGGCGCGGTTTTCAAGATCTGGTGGCGCCAAAAGTGAAGACATGCTTGGGAATTTGAGAAATCTGGTGTATTTTTAGGCGGGCGGCCCTACGTCGTCCCTGGAAAGGCTGGCCGGTTAAATGGCTGTCGGGCCAACCGAATCGATTCTGGTCATGGGTCTGGTCTTTGCTCTAGGGCTGTGTGTGGGCAGCTTCCTGAATGTGTTGGCCCTGCGCACCCTGGAAGGCAAGTCGATCGTCTGGCCGCCGTCATGTTGCCCGGCCTGCGGGCAGCGCATCAGGGCCGTCGACAACATTCCACTTTTCTCTTTTCTTTTGCTCAAGGGGCGCTGCCGCTGGTGCCGTGCCCCCATATCCTGGCAATATCCGCTGGTGGAGCTGGCAACGGCGGTCAGTTTCCTGGTGTTGCTCAAGACCTTCGGTGCCACCGTATATGCAGTCGGGATGGCCGTGTTCGTTTCAACCTTGATTGCCGTGACCATCACCGATTTCCGTGAAAAGCTCATACCCCACGACATAACCTACCCGTCCATGCTCGTCGGCATCGGTTTCAGCACCGTCGTGCGCAACGACCTGCTGGGGGCGATGGCGGGTGTGGGGGCAAGCTATATCATCTTCGACTTCATCGCGCACTACGGCCTCAAGCTCTACATGCTCATGCAGGCGAATCGTACCGCCCCTGAGGCAGCCGAGGCGGACGACGATGAAGCCGTCGATCAGGCGCTCGATGTTTGCCAGGATCAGCCGGCACGCGAAATGGAGGAGTTTGAGGTGATGGGCGGCGGCGACGCCGTCCTTTCGGCCGTTATCTCGGCCTGGCTGGGTTGGCAGCGCCTGGTGGTGGCACTGGTGATCGGTTTCCTGATCGGTACCTTGATGGGGGTCGTCTACCTCGTCGTGGAGATGAGGAAGGCCAACATCCTTCACCAGTGCTACCGTCCGGCCGCAGCCGGTGCCATTCTCGGTTTTGTGCTTTTTGCCCTGCCCTTTCTTGTGCTGGGGCTGGCCATGGGGCTGAAGGCCACCGAGCTGCCGTGGCTGCTCATGGGCCTGGCCGGCGCCGCAGCCGGCCTGGTTATGGGTATAGTTTCAGTAGGGACGCGGGTGTCCAAGCCCTTCCCGTTCGGCCCGGCGCTTGCCGCCGGGGGGGTGGTGGCAATTTTCTGGAACCCCGCCGGTGCGCTGTGGCAAGGTGGGGCATAATGGGAGTTGTGTGTTGTCGGCTGGAAAGGATGGTTTGAGTGTTTGCCTTCGGTAAAAGACGTGGTCCCACCCTCGGGCTTGATGTAAACGGCGACAACATCACGGTGGTCCAGCTCGAAAAGACAAAGGCCGGCATCGAGCTTACGCGCTCTGCCAGCCAGCCCACCCCTCCCAATACCGTGCGCGAGGGCCTGGTGGCTGATCCGGAGACCGTGGGCGCGGTCGTAAGAGAGGTCATGGAGCTGGCCGGCGTCCCGCGCACTGGAGCGGTGCCGGCGCTCAATGTCGTCGTCCCGGGGCAGTCGGTCGTCGTCCGCCTCATGCCCGTCCCGACCGGCATGCCGGAAGAGGAGCTGGCCGAGGTGGTGGCACAAGAGGCTATTAACCACGTTCCGTTTCCCATCCGGGAGGCCAACCTGGACTGGTCGATCATGCCGGCCACCGAACGGACCGACGCCGACGGGGTGCGGCGTGTGGACGTGATCCTGGCTGCCATTCAGAAGACCATCATAGATGCCTACTGGCGGATGGCCGATGCCGCCGGCGTGCGCGTTGGCAAGGTCGACATCTCGCCGCTGGCTGCCGTGCGCAGCCTCAGTTTCGCCGGCTATCTCCAGCAGCCCGACCAGCTCACCATGGCCGTCAACATCCGCCATGACGCCACCGACATAGTGCTTGTCCGCAACGGCATGCCGCTGTTTACTCGTTCCGTGCTTCTGGGGGTGGAGACGCTGGCCGAGGCAGTGTCACGCAGCCTGGATGCCCACCTGGATGAGTCGCTGGCCATGCTCGCCCACATTCCGCTTTTCGGCATGACCGCAGCCGAGCCGCGCATCGGGCAGGCCGCGCAGATTGCCCGCACCGTATTTGGTGACATAACGGACGAGGTGGGGCGCTCGCTCGAGTTCTATCGGTCCCAGGTGGGGGATGTTGCCATAGCCGAGATCCTGCTGCTCGGACCGGGCTGCATCGTGCCGCAGGTCGACCAGTTCATAGCCAACCGGCTCAACATTCAAACGACGGTTGTCGATCCGCTGCGCGACATGCTCTACGACTCGACGCTGGTGGTCCCGGAGAAGCGCCCGGCGCACGCGCTGGCTGTCGGCTCTGCAGTAGAGTCGGCCTGGCTGCCGGTGCCCACCGTCGATCTGGACCTCAACAAGGAAGGACCGTCGGCCGCCATCACCGAGGGCATGGAAGCAAGACCGACGGTGCGTATCGTTCCCGAGGCCGAGACGCCCTGGTTTGTCCCGGCGCTGGCCGGAGGCCTG
Organism: Candidatus Obscuribacterales bacterium; assembly: GCA_036703665.1. Lineage (GTDB taxonomy): Bacteria > Cyanobacteriota > Vampirovibrionia > Obscuribacterales > Obscuribacteraceae > DATNRD01. The sequence goes on along the minus strand of DATNRD010000532.1, from coordinate 1,643 downwards.
GCCTCGCTGGCAATCGTAGCCGGGCTCTGGGCCTACTTCTCGCAATACGACGTGCCCAAGAAGCAGGCCGAACTCGACAGGCTGGAGCAGGAGATCGAGCTTGGCAAAAGGCAGCTCAAGAACCTGACGGCGCTGCGCGAGGAAAACCAGCAGCTTATGCGCAAGAAGCAGGTGCTGGACACGATCATCAATGAAGGGCGCCCCTGGGCAGCCGTGCTCGATACGGTGCGCAACTCGACCCCGCCCGGGGTGCAGGTGCGCAAGATCGTGCTGTCGGGCAACAGCCTGACGGTTGAGGGTAACGCCGTGGACTTCACCAAGGTGTCGCACATGGCCATAAACCTCGATGGCTCGCCGCTACTCGATGATTCCACCGTCAACCTGGCCAGGCGCCAGATGACGACCGATCCGCGTGTGATCGACTTCTCCATAAATGCGCGCATCCGCACTGAAGCCGGCGGCGGCGCCGCCGTGCAAGTCGCTTCGCGGCCGCAGGTGCTGGATTTCTACGCCGACTGGTGCGGCCCCTGCAAGCAGATGAAGCCCGTGATTGAGGAGGCCAGGCGCAAGTACGGTGATAAAGTGGAATTTGTCACCGTCAATGCCGACGATCCCGCCAACCGGCCGCTCATGGACAAGTACAAGGTCAAGTCCATTCCCAATCTGTGTTTTCTGGATGCGCGCGGCAACCTGGTAGAACAGATTGTTGGTTTCGAGGGACCGGATCCGATTTACTCGGCGCTCGAGCGTGTAACGGCGGTTGCTCAGACGGGCACGACAAGGTAAGGGGGACGTATGCAGCTCAGGGAGAAGGTGCTACTGTGCGGGATACCCTATCTTGCTGCCGGCTACCTCTGGTTTGCGCTGACCAACCCGGCGCTGGTGGCGGGGCAGGACAAGAACAGCCAGCTGTCCGAGAAGCAGAAGGAGCAGATCGAGCTCAAAACCAAGCTGTTCGACATGGCCCGCCTGGAGAAGGAGCACGCCAGGCTGGAGAAGGAGATAGCCGACCTGCGCGGCTCGGTGCCCAAGAGCCCTGATATCGACATCTTGCTTATCGACCTGGAGAAGATGTGCCTGCAGTCGGGCATGGAAGTGGTAGGTGTGGAGCCGCCCGAAAGGGAGAAGCAGAAAAAAATTGAAGAGGAGGAGCTGCCGCCGCCCACGGCAACCGGCATGGTGGAAACCAAGCCCGGCTTGGCAAGCGCCAAGGAGCAGCTCGCCCGCGCTGCCGCCGGCACCGTTCCTGCCCAGCAGCCCGGCGGCAAAGCAGCTGCCGGTGCCGCCCCCCAGGTGGAAACAGGGCTGAGCAAACTGGTCAAGCAGGTGACCGTGGCTGGAGATTACCCGGGGCTGGTGGAGCTGATGAAAAGGCTGGAGTCCTACCAGAGGGTGATCGGCATCAACCAGGTCGAGGCCGAGGTTCCGCCGGAGGTAGGGCAGAAGAAGGTGCAGGAGGTCAGGCACCTTATCGTTACCTTTCTTATGACCGCTTATTATCTGCCGTAAGGAGCTTGCCATGAACAACAGGCGCACAACTCCCCTCTATGACGACAACAAGAAGACGACGCGCATCCCGGAGTTCGATGCCGAGGGCACGCGGCGCTTGAGGATACTTCTGTTGCTCATGGCAGGCGCGCTCC
>DATNRD010000531.1:0-13702 GCA_036703665.1 Candidatus Obscuribacterales bacterium | reverse complement strand
CGTGGCAGCCAGATACTGATGGAGTGCGTCATCTGCCATGTGTCCGGTACCGTCCCAGTAATGGTCCACCAGGAGTCCTCCGGGGCCACTGCGGCTTGCGTAGACTTCGTCTTGTGTCCTATCGAGTGCTTCAGCGGCACTCGCCGGCTCGCGGCGTGCGGGTCTCAGGGTCTCGCGCAAGTCCTGACCTCCCAATTCACCGAGGAGGTCGACCGTCAGATCCCCGTACTTCCGTTCGTACTCGCGGCGCACGTGCTCTCGTTGCTCCGGGTTCAGACGATTAAGCACGGCTTGCAGCTCTTCTTCTTCTTCTGTGCCTGCGCCTACCATATGTGAACGGATGAGATCTTCCGGGCGCATCTCCCCCTGCCGGAGAGCATTGAGCGCTATGGCGCGCTCATCCTGGCTCAGGTGAGCCAGTACCTGATCGCGGTAGTCCGCCTCGTTGAGGATCCGGCGTCGCTCGGTTTGGGCAGCTTCGGACCGGTCACGTGCTAGATTCACGACGTCCTGATAGGTTGTCCGTTCGTTGTCGTCGGCAAGCCCGCGATTTAGCTCCATCTGCCTGTCGATCTGCAGATGCCCGTCCCGGATGAGCGGCTGTACGTAGCGCTCAACGTCGCTCTCGCTCATAGTTCTGCGCAAGGCGGCATAGAATTGATCGCGGAAAGCACGATCTTCGTCGCCCCCGGGATTAAGAAGGCGCTGCCTCAATTGAGGATCTTCGCTGAACGCTTGCTGCAGGTCCCTCACGGTGTCGGCCGACCGCGAACCCATGAGGGCCGCGCGAGCCGCATCGAATGCTTCACCATCGTTTGCTTCTTGATCTGCCAGATAGGCGCCGGCGGCAACCAGGGAGCCGCCCATCGTGATCGGTGCCGTGACAGCGGCTCCCGCCAAGACTGCTGTTGTGGTCAGGCGGTCGCTTTCGTTTTGCTCGGCTGCTCTCAAGTTCAGTCTGGTAATGATGTCGAGTTCCGGTTCCAGACCGTTTTCCACGCGCCCCAGCACGCGCTCAGCGGCTTCCAGTTCGGGACCCTCCTCCATGGCCGACCGCACCAGGCTATTGATTTGTTGCTGGAACTGGCTGTCTTCCCGGTAGCGCCTTTGCTCATCAGGGGTCATGCCTGCCAGGGCCTCGACAATCCGACGCTCTCTGGTGTCATCCAGGAGGCCGCCCGTGGCATCTCTGATTACGTCGACGACGGAGCGCCTGCCCGTGCTGCGCGCCTCTTCATAGGACTCAGCGCCGGCCTGCCGCTCAAGCAGGCTTGTACAGCGCGTGAGATCGTCGCCCTCAAGGAACGTGCCGAGCGCGTTCTGCACCTCCTGGCGATAGGAGGGGTCGTTGTGCAGCCGTTCCCAGTCCTGCCTGCTCATATTCTCGATGTCGTGCATGACGTCGTCAATTCTGTCGTCGTAGATGCTGCCGCGATGCGTCATGAGCTGCGCGATCAATGATTGATCGCTGCCGCTGCGGATCATGTCTTCCCAGCGAGCAATCTCGGTGCCGTTTCCGGCGCCCTCCAGAGCCGCCCGCAATTGCCTGTAGGTAGCCAGGTCTTGCCTCTGGGACTCGGAAAGGCGGGATTGATCCGTCTGTCCGGCGGCAAGCTCGCGGCCCCGGAAATACGCCTGTCGCTCTTCCTGCGGCATGGTTTGCAGGGCCGTTTCAATCGCTCTCTCGTTGTCACCCATGGCGCTGGTGTTGTCCCTCACCCGCGTGGCAGTGGACAGGCGACCGTAAAGCACGAAGTCGCGCATTCGATCAACATCTGTAAGCCCGCCGTGCGTGGCTCTTTCGGTGGCGGTCCAGTTGGTGGCCAGCTCGGCAGCCGACTCTAAGAAGGAAGCGAAGCGACTGCCTGCGGTTTCTTCGACCTGGCGCGGCAGGAGCCTGCCGAACGCCTCCTGCAGGCGCTGCTCTCCGTTGTTTTCCATAAATGCGCGACGGGCTTCGGGAGAAGCGTTTCGGAACGCTTCCTGGAACATGGTCGTGTCGCTGGCCTGTAGCGCAATATCCGCCAGCCTGGCCGTGTCCACGGAGCCGAGCCTGTCGCTGCCGCGCAGGTAAATCTCCAGCGCCTGGCGAGTGGGTTCGGAGAGGTCTTCATTATCTACAAGGGCCTGACGCAGGCTCACGTGGTAACGCCGGCGATATTCCTCGTCCAGCGCGGCTACCTCTGTCGAGTTGAGCGACGAGATGGTATCGCGCAGGTCCTGCTCGCATACGGCGTCGGAACGGCCTTCGATCAATTGGCCGCGCTCGATCAAGGTGGCGTGAATGCGTCCGGCGCGATCCACATCGCCGTCTCTTCTGTTAAGTAGATTGATCGCCCGGTCGCGATCGGCACCGTCCAGGGTGCGGTTGAAAAATTGCTCCAGCGACAGCTCATGCTGCTGCCGGAAGATCTGGTCTATAGCTCGTCGTTCCGCCTGGGTTCTGTCCTGAAGCAGACGAGTGATATCTTCGGCGTCGCGCTGGAATCCGGCGTCCCATATGGCCTCGGAAACGGAAGTCATCGCCTGACGATTGACGGGCTGATGGGCAGTATCGATGGGCTCAGCCTGGCTGGTTGATTCGCTATTCAGTTCGGCACGTTGACCGCTAGCCTGTCCCTCGGAGCTGCCGTGCGCCGGGAGCCGCTGCGACGTGGAGTCCCCGCCTTGCTGCCCCCGGCCAGTGCTTGTGTGTCCGTCGGACCTGCTTTCGGCCGACGCCTGCCGCGACGGTGATTCCTTGCTGCGTTCCTGGCTGCGATTGCTCGTCTGCGCCTGGGAACTACTTTCCCCCGGCGACTGCTCCGGCGTGGAGTCACCGTTTTGTTCGCCGCCGCCTGCCTGCTGGTCCGATGCTCTTTCACTGCTGGATGGACCGCCATCGGCACCAGACCTATCTCCCAAGCCGTCCGGACCGCCTGTTTGTGCCTGGTTGCGACGGCTGCTGCGTGTGATGTCTAAATTGCTGGAGTAAAGATCTCCAAGGTTCAGGTCGACAAACGATGAAACAGTCTCACGCACGGCTCGTTCAGCCCGATTGGCTGCCGATGAGGCTGAACTTCTGATCTCATCCCAGAGTCCTCGCGAGAGATCTTTGCTGCCGGATTCCGCTTTATTTTCGGCTGGGCGATCTTGACTCAGCGATTCCTGGGCTGGTGAGTTCTCGAGCGGCATTGCCTTCCTCCATGGTCTGGCCTTGCCCTCCTTAACCAACTCAGGCGCTGCAATATATGTTGTCTGTCTAGTAAGGTTTCCTGCCAGCAGCCAGCCCGTGCCGCATGCCTCCAGTTCCGCCGGTCGGCCGAATTCCGATCCGGTTTCACTACCGGCGACTTCCGCCATTCAGGGGGATCGCCGTTATGTTCAGAATAGGCTGTCGGTGCTGGGCAAGCAATGTGGAATTGAACAGGATGTTCCTGCCATTGAGCGCAGCGGTGCGATCGGTGGATCTCAAACCAGCAATGAGTATGATTCGTGCTGGTCCTGGTGAGATTCTTCGCGCCTGACGGCGCTCAGAATGACAAGTTAGGGCGCTCAGAATGACAAGTTGGGGCGGTCAGAAGGCCAAGTTAGGGCGGTCAGAAGGCCAAGTTAGGGCGGTCAGAAGGCCAAGTTAGGGCGGACAGAATGACAAGTTAGGGCCGTCAGAATGACAAGTTGGGGCGGGCGGACTGACATGTTCCGGCCGCCGGAATTACATGTTGGGGTGCTCAGAATCACGTGGCCAGCCGAAGTTCCAATTTTGGGGTGCCTGGCGTGGGAGATCTACGCAGCCAGCGGGATTTTCCCCAATCGACTAGCCCTGATGCGCGACCTATGATGCGTGGCGTTGACGGCAACTGTCCCGAGGGAGGACACCCATGGCTAACCGAGAGATTCTAAAAGAGTCCGACAAGACGACTCTGCAGACGCAGCCCGACAGCAGCGACGCCATCTATGAAAAGATTGCCCGTGAGGCGTACGTGATCGGTGTGGCTCCCATAACCGGAGCGATCAAGGACGGGTACAAGTCCATCACCGAGCACCCTGGAGAAACAGGGCTTGCCGTGGCGACCACCTTCGGGATCGGTCTCGGGTTGGGTTATTTCTCTCGGGGCGCAGGGCTGGGCGGGCTGATTGCCCGTGGAGCCGGCGCTGCGTTCGGTGTCCAGTTCGCCAGGGAAGTCGCCAGCCCGCAGCGCTGGAGCGTCGTCAGAGATACGATTGCCGACACCTGGCACAACGAGCAGAATTTCGACCGCAACGTAAAGACCATGGAAGGCACGATGGGCCGCTTCGTCTTCGACACGACGCTCATGCTCGGTGGCGGTGTTGCCGGCGCCAAACTGGGACAGGGGCTGGGCGCGCGCCTGGCTATGAGACCGACCAACCCGCTGGACATGCGGCTGGCAACAGCAGAGGCAGCTCTGCCGCTGTCGGCCCGCCTGGCGGAAATTCAGCCCGGCGAGCTGAGCGGTCGCAGATTTCGCGCCGACGTGAAGAGCGGCGAAGCGACACCGTGGGACGTGGCCGAAGGCATCATCAAGCCGAGAAAGTCTTATTCGTTGAGTGAGCTGGGTGAGCTCCAGCGCAACATGCTGGTCTCGAAGGACGCTCCAGCTCTGGAGGCCAAGGGCCGGATCGAGTCGATCACGAAAGACGGAGCAGCTCTCCAGACCGAAATAAGAACGCTTAATCAGCAGCTGGCTGCAACCAGAGCAGAGCTCAAGTCCGTTCAGGAACTGGCCAAGGAGAGCCAGGCTGTTCAAAGAGCGAAGGCGGATGTAGAGACTCTTAAGGCGAGAGGACAGGAGCTGCCGCAAAAGGAAGCACAGTTAAAGGCTCTTGAAGAGCAGATCAGGACGCAGCAGAAAGCCAAGGAAGATGCCAAAAAACATCAGGATGGCGATGGTGGCAAGAAGGGCAAGGGCGGTGACAAGGGCGAGAAAGCCGCTGCCACCGAGCAAGTCGATCTCAGAGGGCAGGCCCGCGAGCTCAGAGAAGAAATCAACCGAACCAGGGCCGACCTGAACGACAAGGATCCCAACTCCGCCATCAACCGTGCGCGTGTTCGCCAGGCCGAGGCCGAGCAGGCTCTGCAGGCAGCGCAAGAGGCGCAGCCCGGTCAGGTGCAAGCGCTCGAGACCAGGCTTAAGGAAATCGAGACCGCGCTCGAGGGCAAGAAGGCCGCTCACGATGACCTGGGCACGCAGTTGCGTGAGGCCATCAGGGGCTATGAGACTCGTGTTGCCGAGTTGATGTCCGACAACAGCAAGCTCGTCGAGAGACAGGGTGGTTCCGAGCCGGCTCAGGTCAAGGCCGACAAGCCCGCAAGAGAACCGAAGGGCGGCGACAGGGGCAAGACTGAAGGCCCCGGCAGGACAGGCGAAAAGGCCGTCGAGACCGACAAGGGTGCCCCCAAACAGTCCGAAGTCAAAAAGGAAGCTGTAGTTGAGAAGCCAGCCGAGGTCGCGAAGGCTCCCGAAGTGGTGGCCGCCGAAAGAGCCGACGCAGCGCTCCAGACAGCCAGGGAAGCCACAACCGAGTACGCGCAGAAGAACGAGATCCTGAAGGCCGCCAGGGACATGAAAGCGCAGGCTCTCAAGGACAGAGCCGAGATTGAGTCCGGCAAGAAGACCTTCGAAACTGCCGAGGCCAGGGCAGCGGCTCTGGAAGAAACCCTCAAGATGGAAGCCAAAGCCACCGCCGACATGGCAAAAGTCGGCAAGGTGCAGTACTTCCGGTCGCTCAACGTGGTGAACGAGTACGCAAAGGCTGCCGAAAATTACCTGGCGGCGGAAACCAACGCAGCCAAGCGCGACGTGTACGTCAGGGAAGCGGTCAAGAACATCGAAGAAATGATGCAGCTCGTTCCCAACTCCTTCAAGGGGCATGGCGGCGAGAAGGGCATCCCCTCCCAGTCTCGCGGCATGACGCCGGAGAAGCGCCTGGCTCAGTTGAGAGAGCACCTGGACAGCCGTCTCGGCAAGATGAACGCTGAGCACGATGCCAAAGTGCGGAGGTCGGCCGAGGTGCCCATCGTTCAGGACGCGCTCACGAAAGTCAATTCGGGACAGATCAAGCAGGATCTGCGCGCCCTGGCTGAAGCGACCATCAACCCGAGAATTCCTGCCGCTCAACGCGCAAGAATTGTGGAAGAGGCCACCAATGCTCTCTATGAAAACTCGACCATCGCCTTCTTCGAGCGGGGCAAGCTGGTCCAGAACAAGGGCACGGATGGCAATCTGCATCAGCAGCTGTTCGATGTCGCCAAGGTCGAGCGTGGACAGGGCAGGCTGGATCGCCTGATCGGTCACAGCCCTGAAGGCTATGCCCTGGTGGTGCCGAAGCTGCGCAGCGACGGTAAGCTAATCGAGATTCCGCGCCGCGGTGGTGGCAAGCCTGGCGACAGGCCGACCTTCGCCAAAGAGGTCGTAGAAGTCGGCGGCAATGTGCCAGAGGGCGTCGGCAAGGGAACTTCCTTCGGTGAAATCCTGAAGAAGTTCAAGGGTGCTCCGGAGCCGGTCGTCGCCCAGTCGGCCAATACGGTCGAAGCCAAGGCCGGGGCTGCCGTAGAGCCTGCGACCAGCGCGTCGGTCGAGGCCGCCAAGGTTGAGCCCGTAGGTGACCAGGTGTCCAGAGGGTCGGCTTATGAGGCGGTGGCGCCCAAGGCCGAGGCAGTGCCAGCCGCCGAGACGGCCAAGCCGGTTGAGCCCACCACCGCTGGAGAGGTGGTCGGCGATGCGACCACAGGCAAAACCGAAGTGACGCCGGAGTCCGGCAGCTAAAGGAGGTTCAAGAATTAGGCGTCCGGAAGCGAGCAGTCGACCCGGGCCCCGAAAACAGCCCTGACAGACCGTGGATCACCTACAGGATAGGGAGCACTGGCGGATCCGGGCAAAGAACCCAAGAAAGGAGGCGTAAAGCCTCCTTTCTTATCGACAAGGTATCATCTTTCAACGCCCTGAGCGTTGTCATGGAAGCGAAGCGAAGGATCTCACATCTTTAGATAGGTTGCCGGTTCCGCTAGGAGATTCTTCGTCGCTGCGCTCCTCAGAATGACATCGATGGTTCGGTCGTCGCTGCGCTCCTTAGAATGACAAATCACTTGACTTGACCGGTGTCATCCTGAGCGAAGCGAAGGATCTCACATCTTTAGATAGGTTGCCGGTTCCGCTAGGAGATTCTTCGTCGCTGCGCTCCTCAGAATGACATCGATGGTTCGGTCGTCGCTGCGCTCCTCAGAATGACAAATCACTTGGCTTGACCGGTGTCATCCTGAGCGAAGCGAAGGATCTCACATCTTTAGATAGGTTGCCGGTTCCGCTACGAGATTCTTCGTCGCTGCGCTCCTCAGAATGACATCGATGGTCCGGTCGTCGCTGCGCTCCTCAGAATGACATCGATGGTCTGGTCGTCGCTGCGCTTCTTAGAATGACAAATCACTTGGCTTGACCGGTGTCATCCTGAGCGAAGCGAAGGTTCTCACATCTCTAGATAGGTTGCCGGTTCCGCTACGAGATTCTTCGTCGCTGCTCTCCTCAGAATGACATCGATGGTCTGGTCGTCGCTGCGCTTGTCAGAATGACATCGATGGTCCGGTCGCCGCGTGTGAGAAGAGTCGCTCAGCTCGACAAGCTTCGTGCACAGGGGCGCAGCCCGCCCGATTAGAGATACCCGTGGGGCATGTCCTTATCGGGGTGGTGCCCGGTTGTGATGCCCTCACCGTGGCAGTTGCAGAGTCCGGCCTCGATCGTGTTCTCGTATTCAAAGCCCATGATGGGCGGCTTCCCGATCGTACCCTCGTCGCCGTAGATGTTCTCGTCGTAGCCCGAATCAGCGACGAAGCTGCTCAGGCGTGTGGGAGGAAGATGACTGACGGGCAGGATGACACCCGGATGGTGCCCGTATTGCGCGGTCATTGTTCTGGGCAGTCGTGCCTGCTCCCTGTTCTGGGGCAGGGCTATGGTCTGTCGGGTGGTTGGCGCCGAGAGGCGCTGCTGGTCGGAGGATGTGACTACCGGAAAGTCCTGCCAGGGATTGACGGCCGGCTGTGGCGGCTGGAAGTCTTGCCCGGGCATATCGACCCAGGGCTGACCCGGGTTGCCTGGAAGGAAGCGGTCTTCGTGGGCCAGACCCGGCTGAGCCAGCCAGACCAGAGCAATAGTAAGCGCGAGCAGTGACTGTTTGAACATGATACTAATCCCTCTCTTTTTGGCGGTGCCGGCTCCGGTTAGCGGTCGACGATGTCGAAGTCGATGCTGGCGGTGGACGTAGGGGGCAGATGCGTGTGGCAATGGCAGTAGCGCATGTCGAATCCGTAGGTGTATTGACCGGAAGGGATGTACTTGTACATGGGCGACTGCAAGCCGATCTCACCGGTGGTTGTTACCGGGAGGGTAGGGCCATTGAAGTCTCCGCTGTTGATTGTTCCGGTGCCCGTGGTGAAAGTCTGGCCCGCTGCGGCCGTGAAGTTGCCCGGCGTGAAGTCTTGCCAAGCCTGGCTATACGTGCGATCGGTTTGACGCTTCTGGGCGCCCGTAGCACCAGCCGTGTTCCACATGTCGGCAGGCGCGCTCTCGACCAGCCCCGGCAACGGACCGGTAACAACGCCGGGGGCGGTCGGAACGACCAGACCGGGCGCGGGATCTCTGAGGTCGACTGATCCGCCGATTCCGACATTGATATTCAGGCCGTTGTCGCTCCGAGCCTGTGCTGCTTGAGCCTGCGCCGACGGTGCCACCGCCATCCATACGGCAGTAAGGATCAGACAGTAAATGGTGCGCTTTTTCATAGGGATCGACCCTCCGTCGGGATCCTGGCTCTGGTTTTTTTTAGTAAGGGTGGAGGCGGGGGAGGAAGGGGTGCGGGCGCCTCCACTTGTGCCATCGAGTCTAGCCACGGTTTGTAGAGCGGGTGTTTCTCACTCGTTGCAGATTTGTGAAATGGCTCTGGCGCAGGTCATGCGTCAAGCCATGACGATCGTCACTGCTTCTGGTGACGATTGCTGGATGATTCGCTCCCTGCTCATGGATAGGATGTGCTCGAGACGGCCCGAATCGAGTGCACGTATTTACCAGAGAGGCGAGGAAGATGGCAGCAGTTTACACAGCCGACCAACAGATGCGTATCAGTGTGGTGGAGGAGGGAACTTTAGAAGCAGCCAACGAACCAGAGTCTGGGCGAGCGTGCTTGCCGCGAACCGCTCGAGTTCAGAGCTTGCCCACCGGCGACATGTTGGCGGAATACGCCGGGAGCCAGACGCTGTTCATGCCGGACCAAGGCACGCTGGTGATTGCTGGCGACGGCAACGCCCATCTCCGCTCTGGACGGATCATTCATGCCTGGCACAAGGATGGTGTGGCAACCATAGTTTTCCCAGGCTACGACTACGTGAGATTGGATCGCCACGGGGTAATCTGCATTGTTCGAGGGCAAAAGATAGCTATGTTGCGCCAGCCGCTCGTTCCTCCCGTCCCCTGACCAGGCACGGGAGAGCATCTTGGCGGCAAGGCTTGTTGCCCACCGCGGCTAGCCGACCCTAAGCCGCTGGCGGCTTCGTCATTACCGTGACTGACCAGATACGCCTGCTGTTGCAGGCGACTACCTGCTGGGTTCGACCGGGGTCTTGCCTTGCCCGTTAAGCGCAGCGGTTCGATCACAATAGCGCGTCGGCTACGCGGCAGTCGCGGGGCAAGGCTAGATCGACCATGGCCTCACGCTCGTCCAGGGTGAAGCTGGCGTCGCAGGCTCTTATAGTCCTGGCGATAGCGTGCATGTCGGCAACGATTTCTCGCAAGACTTCCGGTGTAATGGCCTGCACTCCGTCGCTCACGGCCCGGCGTGGATCGTCGTGGACTTCCACCAGCAAGCCGTCGGCACCACAGGCGATGGCGGCCCGGGACATCGGCCTTATCAATTCACGCCTGCCGGTTCCATGGCTGGGGTCGACGATAACCGGCAAGCCCGTCATCGTCTTGAGTGCTGCCACGGCGCTCAAGTCGAGCGTGTTTCGGGTATGAGTCTCGAAGGTTCTGATACCGCGCTCGCATAGGACCACGCGGAGGTTTCCTTCGAGCATGATGTATTCGGCCGCCTGCAAGAACTCCTCAAGCGTGGCTGACATGGCTCTTTTCAGCAAGACCGGATGGCGGGAGCGCCCGACTTCCTTGAGCAGCTCGTAGTTGTACATGTTGCGCGCGCCGATCTGGTACATATCGACGAACGGCTCGGCGCGCTCTACCTGCTCGGGCGACATTACCTCGCTTACAATCGGCAGTCCGGTAGCCTCGCGCGCTTCGCGAAGATAATGAAATCCCTCCAGCCCGAGACCGCGAAAGTCGTAAGGACTGGTTCTCGGTTTGTAGGCGCCGCCCCTGAGAAGGTTTGCGCCTGCTGCCTTCACCTGCTGCGCCAGGTGCAGCGTCTGCACTTGCCCCTCGACCGAGCACGGACCGGCGATCATCACCGGGGTCTCACCGCCTATGGTGGCGGCATTGGAGAACGTGATTGTTACGGCACCCTTGTTTACGGCGAGCGGGCATCTCGATTCGATTCGCAGGACTTTTTCTACGCCGTCCAGTTGCGTGAATACATGCGTAGGCAGGTGTCCGGAATCGCTGTCCACAACCACCAGCGTGTGTTGCCCGCTCTTGACCGGCTGCGCTGAAAGATCCAGACTGCGGATGTGATCGAGGATCCTCGCTGTGGAGGGGCCATCCAATCCGCGTTGCAGTACGAGAATCACTTGCTGCTCCCTTGTCGCGCTTGACTACCGCCTGAACGACGACCTTCAAGAACATCATCATCACCAAATTTTGTCAAGAAGCCGATCTCGCTAAGCTTCCTTTCAGCATCGGTCCGAACGGCAAAGCCGCCAGCGCTTGCCTGATCGGGGATTTCAGGAGAAGCATCATAAATCTAGCTTAAAGCTTGTATTTGGTAGCGAAAGTTCATAATCTGACCACGGTGGCAGAGGGTACAAGTGTTTTGAAAGAGGTAAGGATTCGGCCAACTCATGTGCTCCGAGCACGAGATTGGCATCTTGAGCCCCTCGCGCAAAGCGAGCGGGGCGAAAGAGCTCGTTTTGCAGCCACCAGATCCTTCGGGCGGAGTTTATCTTGAGCGACAGCGAAGGACCACAGGATGACAGATCGTCGGTGCAGGCACCAGGGTGGGCCGAAATCATGCTGAAAGAGCGTCAGTTGCATGCATTCGACGGGCTTGGTAGGAATAGCGACGCCGGAATGAAGTCGATACCTGATTGGATGGGCATACGGTCAACGTGTCGTTGGCGACGTCAGTGCGTGCCGTCGATCATCCCAGCTATTCATGGGGCGAGTCTGTCGTGAATCAGGTGCCTTCCAGTTCGATAGCGTTCCTCGCCTGCTGGCAATGGTGGCGAGGTGCCGTGCGTGCGGCGTTTGTGTTTGCGCCTAGTTGCCTGCTGCCGGCATTCGGTCTTTCTCTTGCAAATGTTTCAATGCTGCTCGGTATGCACGTAATTTATGCCGCTATCAATCAGCCGCAGCCGGAAATCGACCAGCTCGGCAAGGCAGCGGCAATCGGCTTGGCCTGTTCGGCTGCGGGACTGGTGCTTATCTGCTGGGCGGTGACCGTGTGGCTGTTCCGATTGACTGCGTTCGCGCGTGCCTGGCTTACCTCCGACCAGCCCAGCAAACAAGACGTGCATGACAGCATAGCGGAAACGCGAAAAAGGACGGGATACCTGGCAAAGCTCTGGCTGGTGGCGTCGTTCTACCTGTTGCTGCCCGTACTGCTTCTGTGTGTTCTCATGGGGCTCAAGATTGTGACTTCTCCGGAGTACGTCGGTCACAGTGCCTTTCAACTCAAGCTGCCGCTCTGGGCTGACTATGCCGCATCGGCCGGGCTTGCGGTGCTGGTCTTTTTTGCCACGGCATACTCTCTGCTGGCAATCGTGGTCTCGTCGGTTTCTTCCATGTCCGCGCGGGAGGCTGCACAGGAGGCTCTCCTGCTGTTCTGGCGCACCTGGGCAGCCACATTAGCGGTCACGCTCGTGATGTTCTTGATAAACTGTCTCATTGCCACGCCACAGGCGCTGCTGTCGGTCACGAGATTCGTCAATGTACCGCGCACGCCGCTGGCCGTGGACATCGGGCTTCAGGTCTGGTTGGCCCTCACCAGCTCTGTGTTGTGGCCGCTCTCGGTGGCTCCCTATTGCGAGCTTTTGCGCGGAAAGGTGAAATGAAGGCCGAATTCCTGGTTCCGGTACATGATTCCCGATTGAGGCTGGTCCGTTTCCTTGCGGTGCTGGAGACGCTGCGGATGAGGGGGCGGCCGGTCTGCGGTCGGTTCGTTCTTGCACTGGGCAGCACCGAAACGAGCGATGTGCCTGGCGTGTCTGCTGCTGGTGCGACGCCGGAGATGCGTCGCCTGACACCGGCAGTGGATGCCGAAGTGTTGATGCTGGGGCGCCCTGTGAGCGCGCAGACGATTCCTGTCTCCCCCATTGGGATAGTATCACCGGTGGTGATTACCCGTGCGGCGCTTCAGTTCTTGACTTGCCGGCCGCTGGTGATAGATTGCGGGTCATTCCACCCACCGCGGGTCGCGTCGGTGACCCTGGCCGCCAGCCCGGCCCGATGTGTATCGAGCGGTGAGGCGCTGCCGCTTGCGCATGTGCAATTTCTGTTTGGCAAGGGTCTGGAGCTCGGCCGGTGCCTGGCAGCGGAGAACGACTATCTGGTGCTGGCCGAATGCGTGCCGGGCGGGACGACGACGGCACTGGGGGTGCTTACGGCACTGGGATACAAGGTGGATGGACTGCTCTCCAGCAGCCTGCCCGAGGCGGATCACGCCCTGCGCGCCGGGCTGGTGAGGCGAGGACTGAAGCGCGCCGGCAGCCTTACGCGAAGCAGGCTGGAGCCGCTTGAAGCCGTCGCTGCCTGTGGCGATCCAATGCAACCGGTCGTTAGCGGCATGGCGCTGGCTGCGGCGGCACGTATCCCGGTCATTCTGGCCGGCGGCTCCCAAATGCTGGCTGTCTGGGCGCTGATGAATGCTCTTGCCGGGCATACAGGTATGGAGGCCTCACATCTGTCGGCTGCCGTCATCACGACCAAGTGGGTCGCCTTCGATCGCTCGGCGGCGTTGCCCCGCCTGGCCGCCCGGCTACAGGCTCCGCTTGCCGCGGCCTGTCCGGAATTCCGGCGCTCGCGCCATCAGGGACTGCGTGCCTACGAGGACGGGCACGTCAAGGAGGGTGTCGGTGCCGGCGGCACCCTGGCGGCCGCCCATCTGATCGGCGCCGCTGCGCCCGAAGACCTGATGGCGGCGATTGACGCCATGTACGATGAGTTGGTTGCCGTGACGGCGGTTAACTAGAGGCGCCTAAATTTTTCGGCCGCCTCGTAAATAGGTGGGGAGTCTCGGCCGTGCCTCCCGGGATCCTGGCCAAAGGATGGTATCGTATATGGTGACGAACAGTCCGGTCGCGCAAGCTGCCTCGAGTTTGCACGGTCGCCGACCGGGCAGCCTTCAGCGGAATTAAGTTGCCCTGTCAAGGGGAGTCGCTATGCTTGAGCAGATGAGCTTAAAGTGCCAGCCCGCTGGGTAAAAGTTGGATAGATTGTCAGCAGCTCCGGGGTCGTTACTATAGTGAGTGATAAGCCCACACCAGCACCCGAGAAAACCACCGGCGAAGTAGAGCAGAGCCTGTTCGACTCGGCGTACGACTTTCTTA
>DATNRD010000530.1:0-10473 GCA_036703665.1 Candidatus Obscuribacterales bacterium | reverse complement strand
GTTTCGACGATGAGCTGATACGGCTCCGGCCTGAATACCGCCGCCGGCAGCACTTGCAGGTAGGTGACTCCCTTGCCTGCCACATCCTTCCAGGTAGCAGGCTGTCCGTCGCCTTTCACCAGCCCCTTGCAGTGATGTGGCGCTCCGTGCCGGCTGAGCAGCTCCTTATATACAGGGTGAGACCAGCGACAATCCAGCCAGTCCCGATCGAATCTGCCCAGATGCTGCGAGCCGGGCAAAGACTTCCAGATATCCGGCTTCTCCAGGTATTGAAAAAAGAACGCCCCCAGTGCCGCCAGCGCGCGCCCCTTGTTGAGGATGGTGTCGGGCATCTTTCCCCAGTCGAAAACCGAGTAATCGTCCGTGTACTCGAACCAGAGAATGTCGTCAATTGTCTCCGGCTTCCAGACACGCTTGACGGAGCCTTCGTAGATGAGGATCAAATCCTGAATGCTCACCGACACGTGCTGCCACCCTCCGCTTTTCCCAGACTCCTGGCTATTCCCTTAACCGGTGCCAAGGTCGTCGTTCGGACAGCCGGTGGCATGCCGCCGGGGCCGACGCCCGGCGTCGCCCGGGCAAGGTGCAGCCTCGCCCAGGCGATAAGCTCCGCAACCGAGGAATCTCCATCTTTCATCGCTATCTCCTCGGACCGTTCAAGACGCTCTGCCTGTCCTTTACTCGCCGCTTCTCGAAATCTCGCGCGTCGGATATGTCAGTGGGGTACTGCCCGGTCAGGCAGCCCGTGCAGAGCGAATGCTGTGCAAGAGCCGCCCGCAGCCCCTCGATCGTCTGGAAGACGACCCGATCGGCGCCCAGTTTCGCTGCAATTTCTTCATTGCTTGCGTCGCAGGCAATCAGCTCGGCGCGGCTCGGGAAATCGATGCCGTAATAGCAGGGGTTCTTAATCGGCGGGCAGGTGGACACCATAATTACCTCTCTGGCGCCGGACTGCCTCAGAAGCTCTATGATCTGAGCACCGGTGTTGCCGCGCACGATGCTGTCGTCCACAACCAGAACGCGCTTGCCCTCTACTTCTCCGGCGATCGGGAAGAGCTTGCGGCGAATCGCTTCCTGCCTTGCTTCCTGCCCGTCCAGAATGAATGTGCGTTGAACATACCTGTTCTTGATGAGAAGCTCGCGAAACGGCAGGGACATGGCTTCCGCTATGGCGATTGCGGCTGCCCTGCTGGTTTCCGGAACCGGCACCACTACGTCGGCAACGATGCCGAGCTTCTTCAGGTGCTCCGCCAGCAAGAGCCCCAGCTTGAAGCGCGCCTCATAGACCGACACGCCGCCCATTTCAGATTCGACCCGGGCGAAGTATACCCACTCGAACATGCAAGGCGAGAAGGATGATTGCTTGAGCACGCGCCGATGCACGGCTGCCGCCGCATCGATGATGACAGCTTCTCCCGGCGCGACCTCATTGAGCTCGTTGTAGCCCAGGTAACGCAGGGCAATGGTCTCGCTGGCCAGGGCATAGGCAGGCTTGCCGTCCTGATCCAGCCGCTTGCCCAAGACCAGCGGGCGCACGCCGTCCGGGTCGCGAAACCCGAAAAGCGATCCGCTGGCATCCAGTCCTACGACCGCATAAGCACCGACCAGCTTGCCCATACAGTGCCCGATCGCGGCAAAAAGGCTATCCGGGGCAAGAGCACGGTCTGCCAGACTGCCGGTCATAAGGCTAAGGATCATCTCCGAGTCCGACTCTGTGGCAGGCAGCACCTCTCTGTTTTCGGCCAGCTCGCGGCGCAGCGAGTAAATGTTGACAATATTGCCGTTGTGCCCCAGCCCAATCCCTGCTTTGTAGTCTAGAAACGGCTGCAGCAGGTTCGGGTCGTTTCGCCCTATGGTGGCGTACCTCGTGTGTCCGATGGCCAGCTGACCGCGCAATCCCTTGAAGCTGCGCTCCGAAAATATGTTCTCGACCAGGCCGCTGCCCTTCTGGATATTGAACATGCCAGCTGCGCCGCCCAGTGCCAGGATTCCCGCCCCATCCTGACCGCGGTGCTGCAGGTTCATCAATCCCAGAAAGACTTCCTTGGCCGCGTCGGATGTTCCGGTTACACCTATCAATCCGCACATGCCTGAGGATTTGCCCTCCGTACGCCGCACTGTCAGCATACTTTACCGGCGGGCAAGATGGCAGCGGCGGCCGGCAAAAGTTAATCAAATGGAAACCGGGTTGCCGTGCCGGTGAATAAGCCATGCAATAATGGCGTGGAAATGGCACTCTAACAGATTTGCTTTGCATATGCGCTCGGCGGGACCACCTTACACACTCGATAGATCCCTTGTGGATCGGGCCTCTGAATTGCTCAGAGCCGGCCAGCTTGTAGGCTTTCCCACCGAAACGGTCTACGGGCTCGGCGCCGATGCGAGCAACCAGCAAGCGCTGGAGCGGCTCTACAAGGTCAAGGGACGACCTGCCAATCACCCTGTTATCGTCCACATCGGCAGCTTTGAGCAATTGAGCAACTGGGCTGCCGATGTGCCGGAAGCGGCGCCTAAGCTGGCGCAGGCGTTCTGGCCGGGGCCGCTTACGCTGGTGTTGCGCAAGTCAGATAGAGTCCTCGGTGAACTTACGGGCGGTCAGGATACCGTGGCAATTAGGGTGCCCCGGCATCCGGTTGCGCTCGCCTTGCTCGAGGCTTTCAGGGGCGGGATTGCCGCGCCCTCGGCCAATCGATTCGGACGCCTGAGTCCGACTACGGCACAGGCGGTTGCCGAGGAATTTGGCGACGAGGTAGCGATGGTGTTGGACGGCGGACCGTGCCAGGTGGGTATTGAGTCGACCATCCTGGATCTGAGCGGCAAGCAGCCGGCGGTGCTGCGCCCGGGCATGATCCTGGCTGCCGATATCGAAAAGGTGCTGGGCGTGCCCGTGAAAGCAGCCGGGGAAACGGTCCGAGGTCCCCGGGCACCGGGCGGGCTGCCCAAGCATTACGCGCCGCGGGCGCGCCTGCGGCTCCTGGGGCGCCCCGAACTCGAGCAAGAGGTTGAACGGCTTGCCGCGGGCGGTTCGGCCCCCGCAGTCCTGGCGTTTTCTCCAGCGCCGGAGAAGTGGAGCCACCTGTCCTGGATCTGCGCTCCTCGAGATCCCGTGCAGTATGCACACGATCTCTACGGCAACTTGAGGTACCTGGACAGCGGATCTTGCCACCTGATTGTCGTCGAGGCTGTGCCGGAAGCAGCGGAATGGGTGGCCATCTATGACCGCTTGGTCCGCGCAGCCGGGCTGGCACCGAGCGGAGGAGGGCAAGCATGACAGACCAGGCGCTGGTGGCTGTGATCATGGGCAGCAAGTCGGATTGGGAAACCATGCGGCATGCAGACGAGACGCTCACGGAGTTCGGCGTGCCACACGAATGCCGGGTGATCTCGGCACATCGCACGCCGCTGCTCATGGCCAACTTTGCTCGGGAAGCCGAGCAGCGCGGTCTCGAGGTCATCATTGCCGGTGCCGGCGGCGCTGCCCATTTGCCCGGAATGGTTGCCGCGCACACCATCTTGCCCGTCCTCGGCGTGCCCGTGGAGACGCACACTTTGAAGGGCATGGACTCGCTTCTTTCCATCGTGCAGATGCCGGCCGGGGTGCCTACCGGCACGCTGGCCATCGGCAAGGCCGGGGCGGTGAATGCGGCTCTTATGGCGGTCGCCATCCTGGCCAACAAGCGCCCCGAGCTGCGCGAGAAATTAAGGGCCTATCGACAGGGGCTGATGGACAAAGTCATGGCGGAGAAGCTTCCGTGAGTCGGGCTGCGGCCATCATGCCGGGAGCGACACTGGGTGTGCTCGGCGGCGGGCAGCTGGCCCGCATGTTCGCCATGGCCGCCAGGCGCCTGGGTTACGAGGTTGTGGTTTTTGCTCCTGATAAAGATACGCCGGCCGGGCAGGTCTGCCCGAGGACGGTCACGGCGGACTACGGCGACGGGCAGGCTTTAAGAGAATTCGCCGCACAGGTTGAGGTCGTCACCCTGGAGTTCGAAAACGTCCCGGCACAAGCGCTAGAAACGATCGAGGCGACAACCCCCGTGCGCCCGGGCAGCCAGGTTCTGGCGATCACGCAGAACCGCCTCAAGGAGAAATCATTTCTTGCCGAGCGCGGTTTCCCTGTCACGCCTTTCCGTGCTGTGCGCGGCGTTGAACAGTTGCTTAGCGAGCTGCCTCGTGTCGGACCGCCGGCGGTGCTGAAGACCGTCGGCTTCGGGTACGACGGCAAGGGGCAGCGCCTCATTGCCTCCGACCAGGAGGCGGCACAGGCGTTTGCAGAGCTGGGGTCCGGCGAGATGGTCTTGGAACGCTTCGTCCGGCTTGCCATGGAGCTTTCGGTAATCGGTGCGCGCGGGATCGATGGCAGCTTTGCCTGCTTCGGTCCAGTGGAGAACCGGCATTGCCAGCACATCCTGGATGTGTCTGCAGTGCCTGCTGCTGTTTCGGCTGAGGTGGCGGACAGAGCCGTGGCCTTGACCAAGCAGGTGATGGAAGCACTCGATGTCGTGGGGCTCTTGTGTGTGGAGTTTTTTCTGTCGCAGACCGGCGAGTTGCTAGTAAACGAGCTGGCGCCCCGCCCGCACAACTCCGGACACTACAGCATCGAAGCCTGCCCAGTAAGCCAGTTCGAGCAGCAGGTGCGGGCTATCACAGGGCTGCCGCTCGGTGCTACCGAACTATTGAAGCCGGCAGCCATGGCCAACTTGCTGGGGGATCTCTGGGCCGGCGGCGAGCCTGACTGGACAAGAGTCCTCTGCGTGCCGGGCGTGAGCCTGCACCTCTACGGCAAGCGCGAAGCCAGACCTGGCAGGAAAATGGGGCACCTGACGGCGCTGGCTGCCTCGGCTCAGGCGGCGCGGGATCTAGTGCTCGCGGCTCGTGGGCAGCTCAGCCAAGATGGTAGTCTAGTGCGGTAAAACCGGGCTTAGGGGGCGGGCAAGAGTGTCAACCGAGCTGCCGGAAGGCGAGATTAAGGGTCCAGCGGAAGGCGAGCCTCAACCGGCGTCCCAAGCCGGTCGCGGGCAGGCCGGCGCCGCCGCTAGGCGCGAGGCTGCTCGCGTGCAAGTCGTCGGGTACGGGCCAGACGGCTTCCAGGAATTCTCCGTCGAGGACCCTCAAGAGCTGCACGACTACCTCGGTCGCTGGCCTGTGCTCTGGGTCAACGTCGAGGGCGTCCGCGACCTTAATCTGATCGCCGGTGTGGGAGAGGTCTTCGCATTGCATCATCTGGCTCTGGAGGACGTATCCAATGTCCACCAGCGTGCCAAGGTGGAGCTTTACGATCACCACCAGTTCATCGTGCTGCGCATGGTGAACCTCAAGGAAGCGCTAGAGACCGAGCAGCTCGGCTTGTTTCTGGGCAAAGACTTTGTCGTTACGTTTCAGGAAGAGGAGGCACCGGGCGACCCCTTCGACCGTGTCAGAGAGCGCATCCGCATCAACCGGGGCAGCATCCGCTCCTGCGGCGCGGATTACCTCATGTACTCTCTTGTGGATGCGGTAGTCGATGCCTATTTCCCGATCCTCGAGGATTACGGAGAGCAACTGGAGGACCTGGAAGATGAGATGCTCACCAACCCGACCCGGAATTGTGTGGGCAAGATACACAAGATCAAGCGCAACCTGCTGACTCTCAGGCGCGCGATCTGGCCGCTACGCGATGCTCTCAATTCCCTGTATCGCGACCCGATGCCTTTGATCATGGACAACACGCGCATTTATCTGCGCGACTGTTACGACCACAGCATCCGCATCATCGATCTCTTGGAGACGGACAGAGAGTTGTGCTCGGATTTGATGGACGTGTATCTCTCCAGCGTCAGCAATCGGCTGAACGAGGTGATGACGTGGCTTACGATGATCAGTGCCATCTTCATTCCACCGACTTTCATTGTCGGGGTCTATGGCATGAACTTCAATACGGCCGTGTCGCCCTGGAACATGCCGGAGCTGAACTGGTATTACGGCTACCTCTTCTCCTGGCTCCTCATCGTGTGCGGCATGTTGCTGTTCCCCCTTCTCTTCTGGTTCAAGGGTTGGCTAAGGCTGCCCCCTCGCGATAAGTGCGCGGGCGAGGAACAGCGGGCGGGGGAATGATGGACGCAAGCGGCGGATACTCTCAATACGAGTTTGTAGCTCAGTTCTACGATCATGTGGTTCCATACAGGACCAGGAAGGACGTCGAGTTCTTCGTGGAAATGGCCAGACAGTGCCAGGGCTCCGTACTCGAGGCAGGCTGTGGCACGGGACGTGTTCTCATCCCGACCGCCAGAGCCGGGATTGATATTTTCGGACTGGACCTGTCCGATGCCATGCTCCAAATTTGCCGGGACAAGCTGTCCGAGCAACCGGCTGAAGTACAAGCCAGAGTTCAGCTGGTCAAGGCAGACATGCGCAACTTTTCTCTAGGGCGCTCGTTTGCTCTTGCGACAATCCCGTTTCGTCCCTTCCAGCATCTTACCACCGTCGATGATCAGCTCTCCTGCTTGCGGTGCATACATGGGCATCTGGCCGATGGCGGCAAGTTGATTCTCGATCTTTTCAATCCGGACGTGCGGGTGCTGGGCAACGAGGACCGTGCCACCGAATTCGGTGACGAGCCGGAGTTTGTCATGCCCGATGGGCGCAGAGTCGTTCGCAAGCACCGCAATGCCTCCTGGGATCTCCACAACCAGATTGCCGACTGCGAATTGATCTACTACGTGACGCATCCAGACGGCCGCCAGGAAAGGCTTGTTCATGAGTTCCAAATGCGCTATCTCTTTCGCTTCGAGGCCGAGCATCTGCTTTCCCGCTGCGGCTTCGATGTCGAATGCGTGTACGCCGGATACGACAGAGCCCCCTACGGCACGCGATACCCGGGCGAGCTGATCTTCGTCGCGGCAAAGACCTGAGAATGGAAGGGCCCGCGGGATGTCCCGCTGGCCCTTCCACGTGCTCGCTTTGAGATTATGCTCTTTTGATTGGAATCGATTTGACTTGCTTCTGGGCTTCCGGCGTCTTAGCGAGCTTGACGGTCAGGATGCCGTTCTTGAAGGAAGCGTCGCAGTGATCCGGATCGACTTCTACCGGCAGCGGCAGTTGTCTCCGGAACGCGCCGTAGTGGCGCTCCATCCTGTAATAACCTTTGACGCTCTCTTCTTTTTCCTCTTTCTTCTCGCCACTTATGGTCAGCATGTCCCGCGACAGCGTGAGCTCGATGTCTTTCTCTGTCAGTCCGGGCAATTCGGCGGTGACGAGAACTTCCTTATCCGTCTCGCTCATGTCGATGCGCGGGAAGGTGTAGCCGAATGGTTCTTCCGCACTCGGCCAGCCAACCTCGAAGCCCCGGAAGAAGTCATCGAATATCCGATCCATTTCCTGGCGGAGCGTTCGAAACGGCGACAGTTCCGCTTCGCGATTGATGGGAACCTGCCTCCTGCCCCAACCCCATGGAATCAGTCCTGCCATTTTGGCCACCTCCTTCTCACTCGGCTTTTACGGCAATCCTCCGTGCTTTAGCCTCCTGGCTCTTGGGCAACGTCAGCTTTAGTACCCCGTTTTTGACGGTAGCGTCGATGCGATTGCGATCGACCGCATCGCTGAGAACGAACACCCGATGATAATCACCGACGCTGTACTCGGCATAAGTGAGGGTGTATCCTTCGCGCTGCTCAGGCTCCACCCGTCCGTCAATTGTCAGAATGTTCTTCTCGAGCGTTATTTCGACAGAGTTCTCGTCGACACCCGGCATGTCAGCCAGGACAACGATGCCGTCGGCGGTCTCGTAGATGTCGGCGCGCGGGATGAAAGTCCGGCGAGCCCTGGTGCGCTCCGCCCCTTCAGGGGTACGTACTTCTTCCCTTTCCCTCAATTCTGTCGTCATGTGCGGTACCTCCTAAGGCACAAACTAGGCGGATTTCACGTCGATCTTCCTGGGCTTGTCTTGCTCTGTTCTGGGCAGGTTCACGCAAAGGACTCCCTTCGAGAACCTGGCATCCACCCTCTCCGGGTCGACAGGGAAAGGCAGCTCGACAGCCCGCGTGAACTGACCGTAGCCGCGCTCGCGGCGATGGTACTCCTCACCGTCCTTCAGCTGGTCCGGCGTGCGCGAGCCCTTTATGGTCAAGGTCTGGTTGACGACCGAGAGCTCTATGTCGCCAGGGTCGACACCAGGGATTTCGGCTGTGACGATGCAGCCGTTCTGCGAGGTCCACACGTTTACCGGTGGGAACTCGGAAAGCGCTGGTTCCCGATCCCATCCCAGCAGCTTGTGGAACTGCGACTGCAACCGCTCCATGTCACGGAGCGCGTCCAGCATTCTCGAACGACTCAGTTCCTGCAAAAGCATGCTACTACCCCCTTTTGCATTTGTGAACGATAAACGGCAACCGGAATGAAGCCGGTTGTTTCGAACACTCACTCAGTCGAGCATCTACTTTTTATTTAAAGCAATGCCAGACGAGGGGGTCGATTTCCATAACAAAAATTTAGCGTTTTCTGGACTGGCAGCCCTTATGCATACTTGGGGAAAGGTTATTTGCGGGGTAGTCAGCAGCCATGGGGCGCTTGCGCGCCGCCATCGCCTGTGGTGCCGTGTCCGGTTACTGAACGCCCAGCAGTTGAACCTCGAAAACGAGCGTCGCCCCCGGCGGAATGGCTCCGGGAACCCCGCGCTGCCCATAGGCCAGCTGCGGCGGAATGATGAGCTTGCGCTTGCCGCCTACCCTCATGGTGGCTACCCCTTCGTCCCATCCCCTGATTACCTGCCCGGCTCCGATAACGAACGTGAATGGTTGCCCGCGATCCAGCGAGCTGTCGAACTTCGTGCCGTCCGTCAGCCAGCCGGTATAGTGCACGGCTACTTTCTGTCCTGGTTGGGGCATCTGCCCCTGTCCGACGGCGAGCTCCTGGTATTGAAGGCCGGAGCGGGTGGTTACGGTGTTTTGCATGGGCTGGGCGCTCTCCTGGAGACCGGGGACCTGAGCCTGGACGGCATTGTATGACTGAATCGCAACTGATGAAATCAGCGCCAGGCAAAAGAGCTGTGGAAGCAGTACGTTTTTCATGACTTCATTCTCGAATCGGCAACAGGCCGGTTCATTATACCGTCTCGAGCATCGGCCCGGCTCCGGTCGGCGCCCGCAGGAGTCCGCCCTAGTGGCAGGGTGCACCGGCCGGAGCGTGACCGCCGCCGCGCATGCCGATGCCGTCGCACCGGCGGGGTTCATCCAGACCGCGCGGTGCCGAATGCGCGAATGCATAATGAGATCGCCGGCAGCGCCGGTGTATGCTTAAGGCCTTCAGGAAAGCGTAACGGGTTCAGAATGATCCGAGTACTTGTTGTTGACGACCACGAGCCTACGCGCACGGAAATAGTGCGCCAGCTCGCCAGCGGTGGCGTGATCCAGGTCGTCGGAGAGGCAGAGACATCCGACGAGGCCTATAAGGAGGCCCAGAGGCTGCTGCCCGACGTCGTTCTGCTAGATCAGCACCTGCCGGGGCTGTTGACTACTTTTGATTTGTTGAAGCGCTTGACTGCTCTGCGCAACGTCAAGGTGCTGATCTATGCCGGGCAAGCCAGGGCCGCCGAAGTGCAAGACCTTCTCGAGTCTGGTGCCGTCGGCTACATCTTGAAGACTGACCCGGCGGCGCTTGTACGAATGGCTATCCTCATGGTCTCCCGCGGTTCGCGCAGCGTCCTGTCGCCGGCTCTGCCGCGCCACCTGACCAGGCTTACTGCCCAGGAGCGTCTGGTGCTCAGGCACCTGACCAAGCGCGGCCGTCTACCTCAGATCGCCGAGCGAATGGGCATCTCCGAAGCCGAGCTGGAGAAGGTCACCGAGCACCTGTGCACCAAGCTGGAGCTGACCAGCCCACCGCAACTCATCAAGTGGGCGAAAAAGCACGGCTTCTGACACTCCACACTTGATTGATAAGTCCTCTGATTCTCTCGGCATTTCCACCACTTGCTGCTCTTATGAGACCTTGTATCTATGGCACCAATTAACATATTCCCGCGCCTTTCGGAGAGCGTCTCCAAGAGTCGGCCAACCTTCCTCTCCGACGTGCTCCAATTTCTTCCGCACGCTGGGAGGTTCCTATTGGTGGCGGTGGCGCTTGGTCAGGTGCCCGTAGCGGCTATCTATGTTGTCGTAGCGGAATATGTTTCCGATGCCGACCAGACAGAGCGTAGACATAGGTGACTGTTTGAACCTGGGCCGCGCCACCAAGGCGGCGAACGCGAAGTTGCTTCTACACGGTCATTTTTAGATGGTCGTCGCGGAATTGTGTGGGTAAAGTTGCCGGATCTGCCATCACGACCGGTGGCTCAATTAGACCAGACGGCAAGCCCCGTTCCCCTATGACCAGGGAATGAGTCATAGATGACCCCAAGGCACGACCGTCTGGGTTGCATGGCCAAAGATGCAGCCGTTCGGCCTCTGCGGCATTATCTGCTCGGTTTACGTCCCTGCAAATACTTTCACGATTGCCGGT
>DATNRD010000529.1:0-3758 GCA_036703665.1 Candidatus Obscuribacterales bacterium | reverse complement strand
GCTCGCGTTCCCCAGATGAGTGAATTGGTGACCTGGGCGCCTGAATCCACGTTCTTGCCGGGCCAGATGCGCACGTCCGGGCTGACGATCGCCTCCTGCCCGATTGCCGAGTTCACCCCTATGACGGCACCTTCCAGAATCTCCGCGCCGCGGTGAATGGTGGCATGGCTGCACACCACGCAGGCGCGCAGGGCGCAATTGCTGCCGATGTATGAGTTCGACCAGATGAGAGGGTGCTTCAGGGACGCCTTCTCCTGGATCACCACGTTGTCCCCGATGACCGTGTGCGATCCCACGACAACATCGTCCCCGATCCGGCAGCTACGCCCGATGAGGGCCGGTGCTTCCAGTTTTGCAGAGGAGTTTATCTGGGTTCCTTCGCCCACCCATATGCCCGGCTCGATTTGCGCCAGACCCAGGTCGAGCTTCACTTTGCCGTCCAGGACATCCATGTGTGCCTGGCGGTAGACCTGGAGGTTGCCGATGTCGCACCAGTATCCGTCGGCCACGAAGCCGAACATCGGTTCGTTGCGCAAAAGCAGAAGCGGGAAGAGATCGTTGCTGAAATCCTGCTCGCGACCGAGAACCACATAGAGCATGACCTCGGGCTCGAGGATGTAGATGCCGGTGTTGACGGTGTCGGAGAATATCTCGCTGGCTCCGGGCTTCTCGACAAAGCGCTGAATGCGCCCGTCGGCTCCGGTGATTACCACCCCGTACTCGAGCGGGTTTTCCACGCGCTTCAAGACAATGGTGGCCTTCGATTTTCTCATCTGGTGAAACTCAACCGCACGCGTAAGATCGATGTCGGTCAGGCAGTCGCCGGAGATGACCAGAAAAGTTTCGTCGAGCTGATCCTGAATAGCCTTGACGCAGCCGGCCGTCCCCAGAGGGCGGCCTTCTTCTGTTGAATAGCCGATATTTACGCCGAACTCCGAGCCGTCACCGAAATAGTCCTGAATGGACTGGGGAAGATAGTGCAGCGTGAAGATAATGTCTTTGAAGCCGTGCCGTTTGAGCAGTGCGACAATGTGCTCGGCCATCGGCTTGTTGGCGACCGGCACCATCGGCTTGGGCAGATGGCTGGTCAGTGGCCTGAGACGAGTGCCCGAGCCGCCGGCCATGATTACTGCCTTCATCTTGGATCTCCTCCCCGACCTCAGTCTAGCCTGTCGACCGTCACGACTGCCTGACCTGTCCCTGCTGTCTGCTTTCCGCTGTCTGTGCCGGCTCGCTTGCTGCCCCACGCCCGCCGGCTGCCGGGTTGGGCAGCCCCACTGCAGGCGCCGCCGCCAGCATCGGTTGAGCCGGTGTTGCCGCCACGCCATCGGGGCCTATGATCTGTGCTTCCTTGAGCACCTTGTCGTAGACCTCCAGCGTCCGCTTGGCGATCACCTTCCAGTTGTAGATGTTTCGCACCTTTTCATAGGCGTCCTGTCGCAGCCGCTCAGCCAGCCCGGGGTTCTGCAAGACTTGCAAGATGCCCCAGGCCAGGCTGTAGCTGTCGCCTGTGTACGTCGTTACACCGGTGACCATGTGCTCCACGAAATCAGTCAGACCGCCGGCCTCGGAGGTCACCACCGGCACGCGCGCCGCCATCCCCTCCAGCGCCACTATGCCGAATGGCTCATAAAGGCTGGGAATGCAAACGACGTCGGCGACCTTGTAGATTCTAAGGAGATCCTGGTCGCTTACGTACCCCAGGAAGTTGACGCGGTCGGCGATGTTGAGGAAGTGAGCCTGCCCCTTCAGTTCATCCAGGTAATACCCTGTCCCGACCATAAGGAAGCGCGTGTTGGGATGCGCAGCCAGGATCTTGGGCGCCGCATCGAGCAGCACCTGCACACCCTTTTCCCTGACCATGCGCCCGACGTACAAGACGATCTTCTCGTCGCGCCCGGCAAAACGATCGCGCAGCGGCAGCGGGTCGAATTCGAAGTCGAACACCTCGGGGTCGGTGCCGTTGGGAACGATCACGATTTTGTTGGCGGGCAACCCGAACAGGTGCTTGAGCTCGGCATGCATGTGTTGACTGTTGACGATCACCTCCCACGCTTCATAGGTGAGCCGCCACTCCATCTGGTGTATGTAGCGCTGCAGGTCGTTGTGTATGCCGTGCATGCGGCCTGATTCGGTGGCATGTATGGTGGCGACCAGCGGCAGCCCCATGCCTGCCTTCATCACCCAGCCGGCATCGGCAACCATCCAGTCGTGCGCATGCACAATGGAGAACGGCGTGTGGCGGTGAACCTGGATGGCGTACTGCAGCAGCCCGAAATTGAGGCGATGAACCCAGGTCAGGAAGTCAGGCGTGGGGTCGGTCTGTGTCTTTACGCGGTGCACGTTGACGCCTTCGACCACCTCGTGCTCGGCGGTGCCGGGATGATCGGCAGTGACCACGTGCACGTCCCAGCCGTACCGAACCATCTGGCGTGACAACTCCGCCACCACTCGAGCCAGCCCGCCAATCACGCGCGGCGGGTACTCCCAGGACAACATCAACACACGATTGGTCACCTTAATTGCCTGCCTGTCTCCTGCTGCTGCCTATCCCGGATTCTCAATCGCCAGCGGGCGGGTCATCAACGTCATGATTGCCCCCTGCGGGGTGCTTTTACCCTTCAATGTTGCTTCGACTTGCTCGGCGATTGGCATCTCAATGCCAAGTCGTTTCGAAAGTTCACAAACAGCCTCGGTGGTGGGCACGCCTTCGGCCGTGGCCCCGAGCGCGGCTAGGGCTTCCTGGGGCGACTTCCCCTGCGCCATCGCGTATCCCAGCCTGTAGTTGCGCGAGAGGGCGCTGGAGCAGGTAGCAAAGAGGTCGCCCATGCCGGCCAGACCGGAAAGGGTAAGCGGTCTTGCCCCCAGCGCCACCGCCAGTCTGGTCATCTCCGCCAGACCACGCGTAAGCAGCGCTGCCCTGGCGTTGGCTCCCAGTTCCAGCCCGTCGGATGAGCCGGCGGCAATGGCGATTATGTTTTTCAAGCTGCCGCCGAGTTCCACCCCAGCCAGGTCGTCGTTGGCATAGACGCGAAAGGAAGGAACACTGAGGCGCCGCTGCACAGCGCGGGCGGTTTCCAGATCGGCGCAGGCGGCAACCGAGGCGGCCGGACGCCCGGCCAGGATCTCGGCTGCCAGGTTAGGACCGGACAATGCGCAAACAGGCAGGTGCGGCAGGGTCTCGCAAAGTATCTCGGACATGCGCTTGAACGTGCCCAGCTCCAGTCCCTTGACAGCGCTGACCAGTGTGGGGCGCGAACCAGATGCAGCCAGCGCCTCCGCCAGCCTGCCTGCGACCAGCCGCATGGATTGCGAAGTGCAGCACACCACTACGATATCGGCCCCGGACACGGCAGCGGCCAGATCGCCTGTAATCCTTACGCTTTCTGGGATGGCGATGGCCAGCGGCTTTTCAATCTTGCGCTGCGCCGACAGATGCGCGGCCTTTTCAGGATCGTGGCTCCACAGGGACACGGACCTGCCGTTAATCCCGTACAACCAGGCGAGCACGGCTCCCCACGTCCCCGCCCCCAGGATGGCAATCTGTTCGTGAGCTGGCATCTGCAAAGGTTAGTGCGGAGTGACTTCTCAGGTAACTTTAAACCATGGCAATCCGGTAAGCCAGCAACCTCTGTACGCGTGGTGCTCGGTAAGCTCCTGCCGGCTGGTTTCGAAAACCCTGGGTCCGCTTGACGCTTCCGCACAAGCGGCGCTGCCGACTAGGAGGCGAAAGCGGGCCGGCAGAGCGGAGGCTGCCG
>DATNRD010000528.1:0-4172 GCA_036703665.1 Candidatus Obscuribacterales bacterium | reverse complement strand
ATTTGGAGAACTATGTTGCCCGGGACAAACTGAGAGACGGGCGAGACGTAACCGTTCGCGCGCTTCATCCTGAAGATCGGCACAACCTTGAGGAAATCTGGCATCACTTGAGTCCGCGGTCCATCTATTTCCGCTTCTTCGTCCCCAAAAAGGAGTTGACTGACAAGGAGCTGAACTTCTTCACGAAAGTCGATTTCGACAGACATGTGGCTCTGCTCGCATTTCTGACCGAAAATGGAGTCGAGGTACCGGTCGGTGTCGGCCGGTACGTCGTAATCAGCGAGTCCGAGAAGCCCAAGGTCGCGGAGGTCGCCCTCACCGTTGAAGATGAATATCAAGGTCTGGGGATCGGCACAGTTCTTCTCCGGCATCTCATAGACATTGCCAGGGCTGCAGGCGTCTCCGAGCTGTCCGCCTTCGTTCTCAGTGAAAACAAAAACATGCTCGAGGTTTTCGAACACAGCGGCCTGCCGATGGAAAGGCATCTGGCCGACACCGGAATCGTTGAGATAAGGCTTCGACTGCCCGGCTAACATCGGTCGGGTCCGAATGTTTCCCGACCTGCATGCGGCCATCCGGGGCAGACCAGCCGGATCCGTCCCACTTTGTTCGGCAATATCATCCGAAAGACTGATGATTCGGATCGATGGTCAAGTTGTAATTGCAGTCAGAGGCAAATTGCCGAAAGAACGATGTCTACGCAATCGATCACTACCGGGTCAAAGTCATTCCTGCCAAAAGGAAGGATCAAGATTTCCCTGCCGTTCAGGGTACCGCGTGAGCATGGGGCATTAGTTTGCTTTGCCATTTCCACGGTGCTTGCCATTAAACTGGCCTGGCAGTCTCTGGACTTTCTGCTGTTGCCTGGAATTGCGCTCTGGCTCACATTTCTACTGTCGCATCGGCCCGTCCGTGCTTTCTGGTTTGCCGTTCTGTCGGCGTTTTTGATTGCCCTGGCCAGTGGCGCGTACACGTTGGCTGTCCCGGTTGCGCTCTTCGGCATAGGCATCAGGATAACCAGTACCGTCGCTGCCTCCTTCGGCTCGGTCTGGCGTGAACTCATGGGCATGATCGGAGTAGCCGCGATGCCACTGATTATGGCCTCGATAGCCAGTAGAGCCGATGCTGCCGCCTGGACGGCAACCCTGGCTTACACAGCTTCGGCGGTTGCGGCTTCTGCCATGATTCATATCCTGCGCCGCGACTCCAAAAGAATTGAGCCTTATCTGTGGTTCTCAGGCGCATTGTGGATATGGCTGGGGGTTCATGAGCCCGGCGCGCTTCTCTGGTGCGCGATGCCATTTTTTCCTCAGCTGTTGTTCTTGTCTGGGAAGGCAAAGCCAAGCTTCAAACTGTTGGGCATTCTGGAGAGCGCCGCGATGCTCTGGGTCTCCATATTCCTGTGGGTGTCGGTGATTTCGTAATGTAAGGCTTCCGTGCCTCGCTGGACTTCGTTTCCAGGCCCGTGAGCAAGTCAGCCTCGGGATGACGGGAAATTCAGCACATAGAATGACGCCGGGAAGGTCATGCGTGTGGCATCGTTTTAGTCAGAGCAGTCGTTAGCGGAGCGGTGGTAGTCGTATGAAGTTGAAGAGAATTCTTGTTGCTGTCGATAGCCAGGCTTGCGCAGATGCTCTGGCAGGTTTTTTGACCCGCCATTGCTGGCTTGGGGATTCGAGCTTCCTTATTCTCCATGTCATCGAGACCGATGTCGTGCTGGATATTGAACCGAAGTACTGGGAGCATGCCCTGGCCAAGGCCAATACTGAGGGACGGGCCCTGGTAAACGAGCTGGCTGAGAAGGTCAGGAAAGCCCAACCGGGACTCCTCGTAGAGGAAATGGTGCTGCAGGGCAATCCCAAGGATCTTATCCTCGATGCCGTAACCGACTGGGGCGCTGACCTGGTTGTGCTCGGTTCTCGCGGGCGGAGAGGCTTTACGCGCTTCCTTTTGGGAAGCGTCTCTCAGGCAGTGGCATCGCACGCTCCTTGCTCTGTGCTTGTCGTGCGCCTGGCGCCTGTGAAGACCGATGAGAAGGCGCCTGCCGCGGCCGTGGCCACGCGCCTGAAGGATCCGGAGCAGACCGACAGGGTGGTTCGCGCCATCTCGCGTGTAAAGGCAATACGTGAGTAGTATCAAGCACGAGCCGCAAAGGGTTCGGCTATAGCAGTTCGCAGGAGTACGGAAAAAGTCGCAGCGGTGTTTCACAGAAGGGTAGTTGTCCTCCTGGCTGGGGCGCCACCACAGTTACGCAATCGGCCGAAAGTATGATGTCAGTAATCAGCAGATTCAGCCGAAGGGCTGAGCCGCTATGCACACCACGGATGTGGAAAGTTCCAGGTAAGTAGTAAACAATGGAGTGATACGTCAGGTGCGGACTTGTCCTGCGAGAATCCGATCGACAGAGTACTTGACGTCAGTGGAACCAGTTGCAGGTTACCGGCAATGACCGAACCAACGGGCAGCACGCAACAACTGACTCGCCAGGACGACCGGCTCATAGACACTGCTCTGCAGGTTCTCAGCCCGAGATGGACGAGCTCGCTGTTAATTCAGCTGTTCTGCGGCAAGAAACGCACGACCGAGCTGCTGAGATCCCTGCCGGGTTTGAGCGCCAAGACCCTCTCCGAAAGGCTCAAGCGACTCCAGGAGCTGGGACTTGTTTCACGGACCGTGTACCCGGAAGTGCCACCGCGGGTCGAGTACGAGTTGACGGGACAGGGCGCGCAACTGCTTGACGCCTTGCTGGCGCTGAAGTCGCTCGGACAGCGCTGCGCCGTCGGACATCTGCCTGCCGGAGATGGAGATGAGCAACCCGCCTAGCATTCCACCGACTGTCGACTTCAACCGCTCGCCTTTTCTTGTGCTCTGGGAGCTGACGCGGGCTTGCGCACTGGCCTGCCAGCACTGTCGCGCGCGGGCGATCAGGCAGCGCAATCCATACGAGCTGTCGACAGCGGAAGGCGCGCTGCTGTTGAAGCGGTTGCAAGAGTTCGGCCGCCCCTTGATTGTGCTCACGGGTGGGGACCCGATCCAGCGGCCGGATGTCTTTGAGCTAATTGAGGAAGCCAGGCGGTGCGGCTTCAAGGTGGCTATGACACCGAGCGCCACTGCCTCGGTAACTAGAGACATCGTTCGCAAGCTCAAGAAGGCGGGCCTGGAGAGGATCGCGGTCAGCCTGGATGGACCAGACGCCGAGACACACGATGCGTTTCGGCGCGTGCGGGGCTCGTTCGAGTGGAGCAAATCCATTCTTTCGTGGGCGCGGGAGTTTGATTTGCCCATTCAGATCAACACCACCATTTGCAGGCACAACCTGGCACGATTCGAGGAAATGACCGCTCTGGCAGCAGAGCTGGGTGCGGTCCTCTGGAGCGCTTTCTTCCTGGTCGTCGTCGGGCGTGCCCGCTCGGAGATGCAAATAACCGCCGGCGAGGCCGAAGCCGTCCTCGAGCGAATGGCGGATCTGGCACAGACGGCTCCCTACGATGTAAAGGCAACCGCCGCACCACACTTCCGTCGTGTGCTTATCCAGAAGTACGTCGGTGCGGACGCGGCGCCTGCAGCGGCGCTGACAGCGCCGGTAGCTCGCGCCCGGAGCAATGCCGAGCAAGGGAAAGTCAGGCAGCTCGATTCGGCGCTGCGGCTGGGGGCTCTTCGCTCCTATCAATCTGTCAACGACGGGAAAGGATTACTCTTTATCTCCGATACCGGCGACATCCAGCCCAGCGGCTTCCTGCCGGTCGTCGCAGGTAACGTACGCACGGATGACGTGGTGTCCATTTACCGGAACAGTGAGCTGTTCCGCACCCTGCGGGAGCCCGGTCTGCTGAAGGGCAAGTGCGGCACCTGCCGCTTCCGTGCCGTATGCGGCGGTTCGCGAGCGCGCGCCTACGGTGAGACCGGTGATTACATGGCGCAGGACAATCTCTGCAGCTATTACGACCAGTGATTATGGACCCTTTCGCAAGGGGTCACGGTGCTCGGTGGGGCGGGCACGGCGCGCCCCCCTACAGGATCCGAGCCGAGCGTTAGCCCAACTTACCTGTTGGCAGCCCGGAAACGCTGAGCGGATGGGCCAACTTACAACCGCGACGTGACTACAATGGCCGTTGTCAGGGGACCAGGGCTATCGGCTGTGTCATTGGGCGGTATTGCCAGCGCAATTAATT
>DATNRD010000527.1:0-6106 GCA_036703665.1 Candidatus Obscuribacterales bacterium | reverse complement strand
CCGTTACCACCTCGGGCGTAAAGCCGATAAACCAGACGTCGCGCGATTCGTCGGACGTTCCTGTCTTGCCGGCCGCCGGCCTGTCAGGCAGGCGGGCACGGCGGCCTGTGCCGCGATCGACCACCGTCTCGAGCACGTCGACAAGCTGGGCAACCGGTTCGGGGTCGAAGACGCGCCCGGATTGCTGATCAGAAAGTACGATTGTCTTGCCGTGCGTGTCCTCCACGCGACGGATTACCACGGGCGTGGCAAAGACGCCGTACCTGGCCAGGGTGGCGTATGCATTGGCCATTTCCAGCGGGGATACGGCACAGCTTCCCAGCGCCAGCGAAGGAAATGGGTCCAGGCGCGACTGTATGCCGGCCAGTCGGGCCGTCTCGACTACCTTCTCGATGCCCACGGCCTGCCCGACCCTGACGGCGCAAAGGTTGGAGGATCTAGCCAGGGCCTGGCGCACCGTCATCAAACCGGCGAACCGGCCATCGAAGTTTTTAGGCGAGTAAGGAGCGGAAGCAGGCCTGGTGATGGTGAGCGGATAGTCGTCGATGAGCGTGTCCGGCCCGATGACGCCATACCTGAGCGCTGCCATGTAGACGAACGGCTTGAAGGCAGACCCGGCCGTATGCGGGTTTGTGGCACGGTTGAACTGATTCTGCCAGAAGTCGCCCACGCCTCCCACCATGGAAAGCACGGAATTATCCTGTACCGATATCGATACCAGGGCCCCCTGGTTGACGCCTCTGGGAGCTTTTCTTATACCGTCGGCAAGCGCTTGCTGGGCAAGCGCCTGCGCCTGGGGGTCGAGACTGGTATAAACTCTCAACCTGTCATTGAGCAGCTTTTCCTTGCTAAGACGCTGACGGAGGAGCTCCTGAACGTAGGACAGGAAGTGGAAGTTACGGCGGAATGCGTCGGCTTGCTTGCTGAACACCAGCCGTGCCCGCTTGGCCTGGTCTGCGTCGTGCCGGGATGCCAAACCGTAGTCGGCCATCTTGTCGAGGATGTGCCGCTGGCGCTGCCGCGCGGACTCCTGGTTGGCGGGTGAACTCAGCTCGGACGGCGCTTTGACCAGAGCAGCAAGATAGGCAGACTCAGCCAGATTCAGGCGCGACGCTGGTTTGCCGAAGTAAACGCTGGCGGCGCGCTCGATGCCCCAGGCACCGTTTCCGAAATAGACGTTGTTGAGATAAGCTTCCAGGATGCTGTCCTTGCTATGCTTGCCCTCCAGTTCCAGCGCCACGCAGATCTCCTTGAGCTTGACCGCAACTGTGCGATCTTCGTTCTTGAAGAACATGTTCTTGACCAGCTGCTGAGTAATCGTTGAACCACCCTCGACAATCCGGCCGGCGCGCAAGTTGGATGCCGTGGCCCGGATGATCGAGGGCAGGCTGATGCCCGCGTGCCTGTAAAAGTGGTGATCTTCGGCAGCAAGAATGGCCTTGCGCATGTCTCTGGAGACGAGGCTCAGATTCACGGGGGTGCTGTATTCGTCGCCACGTATCTTGCAGACAAGGCGGTCGAAGCGGTCATATACCTCGATTACTCCGGACGGGTTGAGGTGATCGAGTTCCGAGGCAGCCGGCAAGCCCAGCAGCGTGCGCCAGGCTCCCGAAAATACATAGCCTGCCAGGGCCGAGAAGCCAATGATCACAAGCAGTGTGACGAGGCTGCCGGTCCAACGAAATTTGGAGCCGGAGCCAATGCCTGGCTGGCCGTGGGGGGGAGAGTCGGGATGCCGAACTGGACCTGGGTAGATTGCAGGCACGGCGCCGGTAGCCTCCGCGAAACGGAGCTGTCCTGAGCTGAACCTGTCGACGGCTGCCGGCGCCGGAGGGTTCCCCTGGACGGTATCATATGTCTCGATGTCCAGACCTCGCGTTCTTGTAACCAGCAGCCTTCCGGGCGATGCCCTGGAAGTGCTGGAACGCTCGGCCCGGGTGGATCTGCATGCCGGTGACGAGCCGCTCGGGCCCGATGAGCTGTTGGACAGGGTCAGGGATTGCGACGCGCTCGTGTGTTTGCTTACCGACCGGATCACGGAGTCGGTGCTTGCGAGCGCCGGCCTGAAGCTCGTAGCTAATGTCGCCGTAGGTTACGACAATATTGACATGCAGGCTGCCACCAGGCGGGGGGTCCTCGTTACAAACACTCCCGGTGTCCTGGATGAAACCACAGCTGATCTGGCTTTTGGGCTCCTGCTGGCGTGCGCCAGGCGAATTGCCGAGGCAGACCGCTATGTGCGGGCCGGTCGCTGGCATCGCTGGAAGCCGGATCTCATGCTAGGTACCGACGTTCACGGCAAGACACTCGGCCTTGTCGGCTTCGGGCGCATCGGGCAGGCTGTCGCCCGGCGCGCGCTCGCCTTCGACATGACCGTGCTTTACACGCGCAGCCGCGACCCCGATAACAGCGGCGCCCGTTCCCCCGGACCCGGACCGCATCATGTCAGGCTGGAGGAGCTGCTCAGCCAATCCGATTTCATAAGCATTCACTGCCCGTTGAACGAGCGTACGCGACATCTTTTGGGTGAGCGTGAGCTTTCCATGCTCAAGCCGTGCTGCCTACTGATCAACACCTCCCGCGGGCCGATCGTCGATCAAGCAGCGCTCGTCGCCGCTCTGGCAGACGGGCGCCTCGGCGGGGCCGGGCTCGATGTGTTCGAGGACGAGCCGCGCGTCCCGCCAGAGCTGCTCGCCATGGACCGCGTCGTGCTCACCCCGCATATAGGCAGCGCCTCCATCGAGACGAGAGCGGCCATGGCACGGTTGGCCGTGGACGGTCTTTTGCTCGCGTTCTCCGGAAGCCTGCCACCAAGTGCGGTGAATCCCCAGGTGTGGCCGCTCTTCTTGCAACGCGCTAGGTCTTGCTTGCTCGACCGCTGAGCCTTGTGGCGCCGAAGGGACCCACAGTCGCGCTGGCACGGAGCCAGGGCTGAAATGGCGCATAGCCAGACAGCGACGGCGACGCCGTCGGCCGTCGAGCGTCTTTACGCGCGGAGGAGCCGACGGAGGAAGGCGACGAGCGCTTAGATCAAGTCTGAACTGTTCGGTATCTGATCATCAGAAACAGAATACCGATGAGCGATACGATCAGGCAGAGGGCGCTGACAATGAGCGGGGCAGCCATGCCGAAAACCATGATGCTGTCGGTGCGCAGCGGCTCTATGAGCATGCGCCCCACGGAATAGAGACCGAGATAGGCTAGAAAAGTCACCCCCGGATAGGGGCGCAGCCGGTCGGCAAGCAGCAGGTACAGAACGGCGAAGAGCGTCAGATCCCAGAGCGATTCGTACAGAAAAGCTGGATGGAAGAATTCGGCGTTTTGATAGCTCACCGGGCGGCTTTCGAGCGGGATGTAGAGCTTCAATGGGAAGTCAGGCGGAACGGGCTTTCCGAACGCCTCCGAGTTGAAAAAATTGCCCCAGCGGCCGATGGCCTGTCCGAGAGCCGTTACCGTCCCGCCGATGTCGCAACAGGTCAGGAGCGGCAACTTTTGCATCCTACAGTAAACGATGCCGGTGACAAGACCGCCCACGATGCCACCGTGAATCGAGAGTCCACCGTTCCAGGTGGCGAGAATCTCGGCCGGGCGGCTGGCGAAATAGGACCAGCTTAGAGCCACGAAGTAAAGGCGCGCCCCGATGATGCCCCCGATAAAGGTGAGCAAGGCGCCGTTGACGATTTTGTCGCCGTCTATGCCCCATCGCTGGGCCATTTTCCTGGCCGCGTAAGTAGCGGCCAGGAAGCCAAGAGCAATCATGAGACCATACCAGCGAATGGTCAGCGGACCCAGTTGCAAGAAGATTGGTCCCGGCGATTGGAACATAGCCTCAATTTAGCATTGCGGCTACGGTGGTGGATATTCACCTTTGTAAATGTCTTTGGGGGCCTTGTACCTGTCCTGTTCTTTGTTGGCAGGCAGATTAGGATCATGCCGCTCGTCTGCCGGATCGTCGCCGTGCGGGTCGGGACCGTGAGGATTTCTGCCGTGAGGGTTGGGACCGTGCGGGTGGTCGTAGGCGAGCTTCGCGACTGGCGGCGACTTGCTTGTATGCGAAGGCCCGCCGCTGTCCGACGCTGTTGAAAGATCTTGAAGACTACCGGGCATCCAGGAGGCTACCGAAATCAAAAGCAAAGGAACAATATGCGACATCTACAGCACCTCCGATGGATGTCTTACCGGCCAAAAATTATCGGTCTCTTTCGGGGCGGTCAAGTTAATTTGTACGCGAGTACGTTACCTGAGCGCGGAGTCCTTGACCGTCGCACCTGAACCAACGAGGGGCAAGCTCCGGTCGGTTATCCGATATCGGTAAATCGGCCAGGGGCGTAGGGAGTCGCGGCCGGTTATCCGATATCGGTAAATCGGCCCTCAAGGTTGGCGAGGGCCCGGAACGCCCGGTCAGGGCTGATTCGCGAGATGCGCATTATCGTGGGGCCGGAGACAACCGGTCAACGGTCTGATGCAATGCACGTTTTTTGCACCCGATCGGCGTCCCTTAACATTGCCCGGAGAAATTTGCGGCGGTACAGGCTAAGATCTCCCGGCAGGTTTCCGGTGTTCTTTCAGCCAAAGGCGGCAAGGAGAGGGTATGGCGAAGCCGAAATCGCGCTGGGTGTGTCAGCAATGCGGGTTCGCCTCCTCCAAGTTCCTGGGGCGATGTACGGAATGCCTGGCCTGGAACTCGCTGGCAGAAGAGGCGCTGCCTGATGAGGCGGCTGCCGCCCTGAGCCGCGGTGCCGCGCCGGCCCGCCGCGGGCTGTCCGCTACGCTCGCCGGAGACGGGCCGAGGCCGCTTGATTCTGTTGAGCTTGGTGAATGGGGACGATTTCCCACCGGCATAGCCGGGTTGGACGAAGTGCTTGGCGGTGGGCTGGTTCCAGGCTCCGTGATACTGCTGGCCGGCGACCCGGGAGTGGGCAAGTCCACGTTGCTTCTCAGGATGTGCGAGCTGGTAGCCGGCAGTCGCCCCGTCCTCTATATTTCCGGTGAGGAATCGGCCGGGCAGGTGAAGCTGCGCGCGCAACGCCTGGGCATCCAGGAGCCGGGAATTCTGGTTGACGCTGAGCAGGACGTGCTGGCCGTGCGCGAGCGCCTGCTGGAAAGAAGAGCTCAGCTTGTTGTCGTGGACAGCATCCAGAGCGTTTTCCACCCTGAGCTGACCAGCGCGCCTGGCTCGGTGAGCCAGGTAAGAGAAAGCGCAGCCGTGCTGGTGGGGGCTGCCAAAGCGCTGGACATAACCACTATCTTGGTTGGGCACGTCACCAAAGACGGGTCGATTGCCGGACCGCGCGTGCTGGAGCATATGGTCGATGTCGTCCTCCAGTTCGAGGGCGAGCCCGGCCGGCAGCTGCGTGTGCTTCGCGCCGCTAAGAACCGCTTCGGTTCGACGCAAGAGGTGGCCATATTTGCCATGGGAGACAAGGGGCTGGTAGAGGTCGACAACCCCAGCGCGCTGTTCCTGGCTGATCGCCTCGGGCGGCTCGACTTGAAGCAGGCGCCATCAGGTACAGCTGTCATAGTGGGCGGGCAGGGAGCCAGGTCGCTGCTGCTCGAGGTCCAGGCACTGGTGGGCGCCAGCCCTTACCCGAGCCCGCGGCGGGCCGCTATCGGCTGGGATTACAACCGCCTGCTGCAGATCCTGGCGGTTCTGGAGAAGAAGGTCGGGCTGTCGCTTTCCAGGTTCGACGTGTACGTGAACATAGTGGGCGGCTTCGAGCTTGGCGATCCGGCAGGGGATCTCGGCGTCAGCCTGGCAGTGGCCACCTCCAGTCTTGATCGTTCCGTCGATCCAGCGCTGGTGTGTATAGGCGAGATCGGACTGACCGGCGAAATCCGGCCGGTCGTCGCTCTGGAGCGCCGCTTGAAGGAAGCGGCGCGCATGGGGTTCCGGCGGGCGATCGTGCCGGCAGGTAACCTGCCGGTTGTCGGGTTGCCTGACCAGATGGAGATTCGCGGCGTAGAATTTCTGGTAGAGGCGCTGGAGGCTGCCATGCCGGGACAGACGTTCCGCAGGCGCCAGGATGCCCCGCCGCCACCGGTGCCGGAGGCGCCCATAAAGACCGCAGGATGGGTCAGTGAGCCCGACTGGTCTTGACGGTCCGGT
>DATNRD010000526.1:0-5342 GCA_036703665.1 Candidatus Obscuribacterales bacterium | reverse complement strand
GGTGGTCTGCAAGGCGATGGTCTCCTTTGTCCTGGCGCGTGCTTTCTTGGACAAGTTCGGCGGCGACAACATAACTGACATGCGCCTGGCCTTTTCGGCTTACGTAAGCTATTGCCACAGCCTGGGATCGCGCTCGGGAAGCATCGCCGCCCGACATGAGTACGGTGGCGACGAGGGAGCGGAATCCGAATGAGCTGCTTATGTCACGCGCCGCATCGAGGTCCAGTCCTGACCCTGGCATGGAACACTGCCCTGGAGCTGGCCAGCCGGGTCGTGGTGGGACCGGGGGCCAACAGGCGTTTGCCGGATGTCCTCAAGCAATTGCACAGCGGCAGCCGCGTGCTGCTTATCGCTCAGCCCGGGGCGGCGGAGCATCTGGCCGAGGATCTTCGCCAGCCTCTGGGTCATGAGGGTTTCGATGTGACGGCACATGTGGTGCCCGATGGGGAATCGTGCAAGGAGGTCGAACATCTGCTGGCTATCTGGGACTTGCTGCAGGAGCACCAGTACGACAGGCAGGACACACTGGTGGCAATTGGCGGCGGCGCTGTCTGCGATCTCGCCGGCTTTGCCGCCTCGACCTTCAAGAGAGGGCTCAATCTCTGCCTGGTGCCCACGACGCTGCTTGCCCAGGTCGACGCGGCCATCGGCGGCAAGAACGCCGTGAACCTGGCCAGAGGCAAGAATCTGGCCGGGACGTTCTATTTCCCCAGGGCGGTGCTGGTTGATCCGTTGAGTCTTGCGACGCTGTCTTCCCGCCAGTTCACGTCCGGCATGGCGGAGGTCATCAAGTATGCACTGATCGAGGCGACCGTCGCCGCCTGCACGGACTACACCCCCGGCCCCAGACCGCTGCTGGATGTTCTGGAGGAAGCTATAGGAGGCGGCTTTGGTTACGAGGACCCAGCGCTCACGGGCATTTTGATCAGCTCCATCAAGATGAAATTGCTGGTTGTGGGAGCCGACCCTCATGAATCCGGTCTCCGGCGCACACTCAACCTCGGGCATACGCTGGGGCATGCGCTGGAGAAGGTATCGGGGTATCAATTGACGCACGGGGAGGCAATTGCCATCGGCATGGTCTTCGCCGGTAAGATGAGCGTGCGCAAGGGACTTATTGGATCGGCGGAATTCGAGCGCTTGCGTGCAGTGCTCTTGAAGGCCGGGCTGCCGGTGGATGTGCCTGCCGGACTCGAGCGCCGGCTTATCCTGGACGCCATGGGACAGGACAAGAAAAAACAAGGGGACGCCATAAAGTTTGTCCTACCTAAAGCGCGTCTCGGCTGCGTCGACTACGGAGTCAACATCTCTTTAGCCGAGCTCGAGGAGCTGCTGTGACCATGCCGGCGCCGCACTATGTGTTTGCCTTTCAGGGTGTGCCGGGAGCCTTCAGCCACCGGGCCGGGCAGCTTTTTGCCGAACGCCTGGAGCCGTGCCGGCCGCCGGAGTTCTTGCCCTGCGACACGTTCGGCCAGGTCTTCGAAGCCGTGTCGACGCGGCAGGCGCGCTACGGTGTGATTCCCCTGGAGAACTCCACAATCGGCTCGATTACGGCAAACTTCGACCTGCTCTGGGTGCACCCGGTATTTATCGTGGGTGAGGTGTCGATGCCAATTCACCATCATCTGCTGGCTGTCGAGGGAGCCGAGCTGGTGAAGATCGAGGCGGTATATTCCCACCCGGCCGCGCTCGAGCAATGCCGGGGGTTTTTCCAGCAATTCGGCCACCTGACCGCCGTTGCGTATTTTGACACCAGCGGCGCCGCCCGCTACGTCAGCGAGTCGAAGGACCCCACCCGTGCCGCCATAGCCGGTGAGTTCGCTGCTAGCGAGTACCGACTGGCGGTTCTGCGGCGCAACATCGAGGACTACCCGCACAATCGCACGCGCTTCGGCATCATCGTAGCCTCGGCTGAGAATGCAGGCGCTTCCGTGGGCTTGCCGGAGCCTCCTTACAAGGTGTCGTGCGCGGTGAAGCTGCCGCACGTGCCTGGATCGCTGGCGCGGCTGCTTACCCGCATTGCCGGTCTTGACATAAATCTCACAAAAATCGAATCACGTCCGATTCCCGAGGCGCCATGGCACTATCGATTTTTCATCGACATGGAGCTCACCGGGCGCGATCAGGACGCCAGCGTGGTCAGGGTGCTCCAGGACAGCACGGAGTCATATCGGCTGCTGGGACGCTACCCGCCATGGAAGTACAGTGATTGAGGTCAGCGCAGGTGGCCGTCGACCTCTGCCGTGGATACCGGGTATCCGTGACCGGCGGAGGCTTCCAGCTGTTCGATCTTCTCTTCTACCCAGGTCAGGAAGCGGGACAAAGGCACTTCGAAGCAGTGGGAGAGGTGGGTCAGGGTGACGATGGAAGGGTTGCGCTTGCAGCACTCGAGCTGACTGATATATGTGCGATGAAGACCAACTTTGTTGGCCAGCTCGTCTTGCGTGAGCCCGAGAAGCTCTCTCTGCTCTTGAACAACTTCCGCCAGCGCCCTGACCAGCACGTCGAAGGAACAACGCTGGATGATTGCCGGTGACGCTGAGGGCTGTCTTGTTGCCATCTCGACCAACTCCAGTTGGCTTTACTCGACTGGGTTGCAGTAGTAAGTAAGGGCAAACCCCACAATAACCCCGCCTTTAGCATGTCACCAGAATGCTTCGACAAACCATAGAAACGTCACGGGAAAACCACATATTTATGGCCGGCTGCCGGTGGTTTGTGCTGCTGGAGTGTTGCAGACCGGACCTCCCGACCGGCGAAACCTTTTTCTGGTCGTCGTGTAGGTGTTGTTGGAGGGACGTCGAGGGCGCGCCGACGCAGGTGGCCTGAACGCTCTGCCATATATAGCTGACTGTTTGCAAGGAGAACTTACTTATATGACTAGCTACCTCAGGTACCGTGCGCTGGCAGTTTTTACCGCGCTGGCGGCCTCGACGACCTCGACTCTGGCTGCAATGCAGCCGGCTGAGGCCGGTAATGCCACCACCGCTACCAAGCTCATAGACAGACCGTTTGAAGAATGTCTGATAAAACACTTCCAGGCGCGGTTTTTCAACCGCATCGACGCCACTGCCGAGCAGCGGCAGAAGTTGAGCGATATATTCGCCCGGCGCGCCGAAGAGACGCGTCCGTTCCGTGAGCAGCTGCGGCAAGGCATGCTCGAACTGAGCGACATGATGGCCAGGGATGACGTTAGCGATGAGCAGCTCACAGCCAAGGCGCACGAGGTCCGCCAGCTGCGTGAGAGGGTCGCCGACGAGCGGCTCAAGTCGGTTCTGGCCGTCCGTGCCGTGCTCACACCGGCGCAACGCCAGCAGATCAGCGGCACCATATCTGGCCTCATAAGCGGGCAGTGGAAGCGCCGCCTGGGCAGCGCACCGTAGGGCACGGGGGCACGACTCGCTTTGAAGATAGCAACTTTTGCCAGTGGAGCCGACCCGGGGGCCAGCATCGTGCTCGGCCCCGGCGTCCTGGCTGGCAACGCCCCTGCCGGTTCATCCCCCGCTAAAATGGTGCTGATGCGCCCGCAGCACGAAGAAACCGATGACGGTACGCTTGTCAGGCTTAGCCTGTCCGGTGACGGCAAGGCTTACGAATTGCTGGTGCGGCGCTATCAGAAGCTGGTGTACAACGTCCTTTATCAAATGGTGCGCCACCATGAGACGGCTGCCGACCTCACGCAGGAGACCTTTCTCAGGGCTTTCCGGGGACTGGCTGGCTTTCGTGCCGGGGCGCCGTTCAAGCCATGGCTGCTGAGGATTGCTACCAACTGCGGTCTCAACTGGATCCGCGACTGCCGGCCGCAGGATTCCCTCGATGAGCTGCTCGAGGAAGATCCCGGTGCGGAGCCTTTGGGCCGGCAGGATGTGGAGTCGGAGGTAAGTCTGCGCCTCTCCCAGGCTT
Source organism: Candidatus Obscuribacterales bacterium (assembly GCA_036703665.1). Taxonomy (GTDB): domain Bacteria; phylum Cyanobacteriota; class Vampirovibrionia; order Obscuribacterales; family Obscuribacteraceae; genus DATNRD01. Next base: position 1,439 of record DATNRD010000526.1, on the reverse strand, counting down.
TGCTCTGGGAGGCGCTGGCGCAGTTGCCGGTCCGCCACCGGCACGTTTTCGTGCTGCGTTACCAGCATGATCTGTCCTACGAGGAGATAGCCTCCATTACCGGGGACCCCGAGACAACCATCAAGTCTTTGCTTCATCGGGTCAGGGAGCGCTTGCGCCTCATGCTTTGCGACAAGATGAAGGCCGAGCATTAAGAGGTCATGCAACACATGAACGAGCCAGTGGAAGACACGTGCAACAAGATAAGGCAACTGCTGGACCAGGAGCTGGACGAGGGCGAGTCGTCGCTGAATGGCGCCGCCAGGCAGCAGACCGCCGCACATCTCGAATCGTGTGGCGCCTGCCGGCTCTGGTACCGGCAGGCAGGGGAGGTGCTGAGGACCGGCCGGGCGATGACTCAATTCGATGTTCCGGAAGCCCTGACGCAGCGGATCATTGCAGCGGTCGAGCAGGAGAGAAAGGAACGCGCCTCGGCAGTGCCGGCTGCTGTGATGCTTGTCGTTGTCGCTGGGGCGATGGGCTTGCTCATCCTCGATTCAACTGAGAGTATGAGCGGGCTTTTCTCCTGGCTCATCGGGCTGGTGGCCATGGCGGTCGTGAAACTCCTGGTTTGCCAGGTCCAGGAAACGGATAAGAAGCTTAAGCAGGGCTAGTGGCTAAATGAGGTTGGTGAAGAGAGTTATCCTACCGGCGGTTCTGTTGGTGCTTGTCGGCACGGCCTTCATCTCGCCCGGCTTGGCTGGTTCTGAGGGGCAAGCGGGAACCGGGGCAGCAGCCCGCGATGAGTTGCCAGCCGGCGAGTGGCCAACTTCCAGTGGTGAAGCATCTGTTGCCGGTGACGATCGCATCCAACGGTTGCCTCTGCCGCCCTGGCTGCGACGCGAACTTGTAGGAGGCGAGCCGCGCACCAGGCCATTCCTCTACTGGCGAGCATGGGCCGATAAGCCATTACCGGTGGTGCCCGCCTTTCTTTTCTGTCTGGTCACGGGGCTGGCGGCGTGGGCTCTATTGCCGGGCACTCTCGGCGCTGCCGAAGAGCTTTGCCGGAGCAGTTTCTGGAAGTCTTTGCTCGCTGGTGCCTTTACCGTGGTGGCCGGTGCCATCTTCGCCCGATGCCTGTTTGTCTCCCAGATAGGGCAGCCGCTGGCTTGGCTTACACTGGGCGTGCTGGAATTCGGGCTTATCCTGGGAACCGCGGTGTCGTCAAAATTGATCGGGGACTCAATTCTTGCCAGGTCGGGGCTTGCGGGGAAAGCGCCGCTGGCGGGCCGAGCCTGGCTCGAGCGCGCCATCCCGCTGGCGGTGGGAACTGCGCTTGTCTGCCTGCTTTTGCTCATACCGGGATTTGCAGGCTTCCCGCGCATCGGCATCCGCCTGGTCATGCTGGTAGCGTTCCTGGGCTTCGGCGGCGTTGTAAGGGCAGCAACGGCGGGACGGCG
>DATNRD010000525.1:0-7923 GCA_036703665.1 Candidatus Obscuribacterales bacterium | reverse complement strand
GGCCCTGCAAATTACTGAGATAGGGCGACAGCGCTCGTCCTTCCATGCCGAGCTTCGATGCGAGATCCTTCAGCGATGTGTTGCCGGCTGCTATTGCCCTCAGAATGCTGGTATACATTCGTGTGTCTCTCAGTTCTGTCTTCAGGAGAAAGGTCGCTTCTTCGTTGAGGAAAGTGCCCTTTGCCAGCAGGTTCTCCAGGATGTTTTGCGGCAGTGACATTGAGCTGTCGAACTGTTCCAGATAGGCAGGAATTCCGCCCAGAATGCCGTAGGCCATGAGCCTGTCCTTATAGGACCACTGCGGGAAGAATCTAGCAGCTGTTCGGTAGTCGAACGGCAGTACGTGCAATTGCCCACTTCGTCTACCGTACAGGGGCGATCTTTCCGCCAGCGCGTAATCTACCATCAAGCTTATGTAAGAGCCGCACAAGACGAGCATCACATTCGATTGCTTGCCGGAGTGATCCCAAAATCGTTGGATCAGGGAGCCGAGAGACGGATCGCCACCAGCCCAATACTGATACTCGTCCAAAACGATCACCAACTTCTCCGGACCCGCACAGCCATTCAGATACTGAAGTAGACCTTCAATCGTTTTGAATTCGACTGTTTGCATCTCTGGACGATTCAGGAACCGCTGGCAGATAGCCGCAAATTGATGCAGATTGTCTCGGGTTGCAGACTGGGATGCCGTGAAGTAAACGTGCGGTTTGCCCATGCAGAACCGGTTGAGCAGCGCCGTCTTGCCGACCCGCCTCCTGCCGTAGACGACGAAAAGTTGACCGCCTGGACGCCCGTATTGCTGCTCCAGGATGCTCAGTTCTGTTTCACGCCCAATAAAGCTCACTTGTTTGCTACAGGCCAAGTACGATTAGACTAATTATAATTATACTAGTTCGCCAAGCGGCATGCACATGCCTAGCGGTGCAGCTCATCGCGACATAAGGTTGGTCACCAACAGGGCAAGGGCCAGTCTGAGCGGAAGCCCTACGCGCATACATACGTACGTATGCTAAGATGTCCATATACGCGATGGGAGGTCGATATGGCAGCAATTCCCAGGCAATTTCACACAAGCTGCCGCCTGCACAATGGCGATCGGATGACGCGCGCAGAATTTCACCGCGTCTATTCAGCAATGCCCGAGGACTACAGAGCAGAGTTGATAGCAGGCATGGTCTTCGAGCCGTCACCCGTGAGCTACCCTCACGGCAAGGTCCACAGTCGCCTTGGCCATTTGTTTGAAGTCTACACGGCGACGACTCCCGGCACAGAGATCGCCGTCGACGCCACTGTAATGTTGAGCGAAGAGGATGAGGTACAGCCCGATCTCATGTTGAGGATCGTACGGGAATCGGGCGGACGGTCGTGGGAGACGCCTAAGCATTACATAGAGGGCGCTCCGGAGCTGGTAGCGGAGGTGGCGTATTCCAGCCGGGCAATTGATCTGCATCTAAAGAAAGAGCGGTATGCGCTGGCCGGAGTGCTCGAATACATGGTGGTTTGCCTCCGCCCCAAGCACATATACTGGTTTGACTTGTGTAACAACTCATTGATTGAGTCAGGCGATGATGGCATATTTCGCTCACTCATCTTTCCTGGACTGTGGATTCACGGCAAAGGACTGCTCGACTTGAATTACAAGCTGACGAATGACGCGCTCGCCCGCGGGCTGCAGACAGGGGAGCATCAGAGCTTTCTAGCCAGGTTGGCAAAAGGCCTTAAGTAGCTACTGTCGGGAGAAGCTGCGGCAGAAGTTCAGGCTTTCGCGCTTGCCGCCGGCTGCGTCCCAGTAGCGTTCCGCCGCCTCGCGCAGCTCGTTCATGCGTGCCTCCAGCTCTTGCCGGAGCTGCTCGCGTTCACTGTCGCTGGCGCCGGCAGGCACGTGCAACGGATCGCCAACCAGATAGACGATGGGGCTTGCCCACAGAGGTCCCATGAAATTGTCCCAGCCCCAGAACCACCAGGCAGAGCGCGCCGAACAGACAAACGGCACGACGGGCAGCCGCGTAAGCTCCGCCAGCCGGATCACTCCCGGTTTTACAGTGTAGATTGGCCCGCGCGGACCGTCGGCCATCACCGCCAGGTGCTGACCTGACTCTGCGGCACGCACCATCTGCATGGTGCCCTCGATCGCCTTGTGCGCGGGCGAACCACGCGCAAGCGAATAGCCCAGAGCTTCCAGCGCCCTGGCGACAATCTCGCCGTCACGGCTGCGGCTGACCAGAACGGTCACCTTGTGACGGGGCACCAGTTGCAGCATGCCCACCATGCGGCCGTGATACAGCGCAAACAGGGCAGGGGACTCGCCATCGATGTACGGGCGAGCAGCCGGAGCGATGATCTTGGTTATCCTGTATGAGTTGTCGAAGAACCTCATGCCGTGGTGACAGATGCCCGCCAGAACCTTCAGACGCAGCCCGTCCAGCAGCGGATGAGAGGCGAACAGATTGCGGAGGCGGAAGTTTCTGGCCATGATTCGAACGACGAAAACTAACGGTTGGTCACCAGCACAACGGGTGTCGGATCAGTCAGATGCCCCTTACGCTTTATGGCATAGCCGGGGGTGAGCGTGTGCGTGATGCCCACGCGCCGGTCAACTACGCGCAGCGCCGACTGGAGCTGCCCGGGCAGCGAACCGAGCTTGTCCTCCGAACACAGGACAAGGGCCGCTCCGGGAGCGGACAGAAACTGCTCCATTTCGGCGATGCTGTAAAGCCTGACCGGCTCGCGACCGGTCTGGAAGGTAATCTCATCCACCCACGATCCCAGCGCATCGTGCACACCCAATCGTTCGCCGCCCGGCAGCCGATTGAGCGCGGCAGCAATTTGCCCGATCGGAATGAGCCGAACCACAGCCGGTACCACCTGCGTGGCAAAGCACGTCGCCGACAAACACAGCCCGGCAAAAGCAGCTAAATACGCAGGATAAAGCTTCCCCCGGCGCAGAAGGGCGAATATCACCACCGCGGACACCGCAAGTACGGCGGGCATCAGAAGCCACTGCCCGACAGTCAGCTCATGCGACATGTTCTGCAGGATAATTGCGGCACCACCGGCAGTGACCAGGTAGCCGGCAGCCAGAAGCCAGAGCCCGCCCACAGCGGGGCGCTCGCGCCGCCGTATCCACTGCGTTAGATACAGGCCTGTCAGAGCCGCCGCCGCAGGGTAGGTCGGCAGGACGTAGTAGTCGCATTTGCCTCGCGAGAAGCTAAAGAAGCCGGTGACCAAGAAAATCCACAACCAGAGATAAAGCTCGTGCTGGACAGCAGGAGAGCGGTCGCCGCTGCGCCACTTCCGCACCCCGCTAAAGAGCACGATAGGCAAGAATATGGACCACGGAGCAAAGCCGGTCATCAACGAGACAACCATGAACCAGATTGGCTTGTGCGTGTCATAGGTAGAGCCGGCGTAGCGGATGAGATTCTCCCGAACGAAAAAGTAGATGAGCGCCCCGGAGCCGTTAGCCTTGTAGGCTGCAACCCACCAGGGGATGCTCACCGCAAGGATCGTCAGCGCCCCGAAGGCGACGTGGTGCGGCTTGATGAGCGAAAGCCGCCCGGTCAACCCCAGAAAAAGCAAGAAGGCCAGCGCCGGCAAAACGATGCCGATCGGACCCTTGGTCAAAAAGGCCAGCCCCATGCTCACCGACGCCAGCCACCACATAAGCGTGCGGCGCGATTCGCGCAACAGTCCCACATACAGCAAGCACATGGTGATCACATCGAGCATCACCAGCGTCATGTCCGACATGCACAGGTATGAGAAGCCGATGAACATAAACGAACTTGCCACCGCCGCCGCAGCCAGGACCCCGCTGCGCCGGTCAAAGAGCCTGGCTGCAGCGACACCGGTCAGTGATATCGTCACGGCCGCGGCCAGAATCGAGGGAATGCGCGCCGCCAGGTGCGATACCCCAAACGTCTTGAACATCCCCAGAATCAGCCAGTACACGAGTATCGGCTTATCGAAGAAAGCCCGCCCGTGATAGAGCGGCGTCACATAGTTGCCGTCGCTGAGCATCTCTCTGGCACATTCGGCAAAAAACACCTCCGCCCGGCTGAATTTCTCCCAGCTCCATCCCAGAGACACGTACAGCGCAACGGCAAGCGCCACGACAGACAACAGCAAGAGCCAAAACGCCTCGAGGCTCAAGTCTGCTGCGGCGGGTTGCGCGCACCGACCGGCATCACCGCCAGCATCACTGCGTAAGGGCTGGAGCAAGGCGGCGCTGTTTGATTTGGTCACCGGATAGTTACTCCTTCAGCTGTAGTTACAGGCAGTCACCACCGTACAGGCGTCGCAGAATGTTTATCGGCGCCTTGTCCGGCAGGACCATGTCGTTCTGAGAAATTATGAACGTCTGCTCGAGAGCGTATTGCCCTGAAAGCACGGCATGGCTGACCATGTCCGTATAAACAATCCATGAGGAGCCGGCCGGAAACTCCCATTTCATCTTGCGGCAGAAGTTCTGGAAGTCGGTATTTTCCTTCAGGAAGTTGTGGAAGTCCGTCATCCAGCTGTCGTACGCTGAAGCTGCGCTCAGCTTGATGCCGAGCAGCTGCGCGAGCGACTGCAACGCCGGAAACTGCTCCGCTAGTGCGTGGTTGGAACGCCCTGGACTGCTGACCTGATCCTTGAAGTCTTGCGCCAGTTTTTCGAAGGTGTCGGAGGTATTCCACACGCGGACATCGGTGGGGTTCATGTTTGTGAAGACGCGCAGGATGCGATCGCCGTAAACGGGACGAGTTGGAAAGGAGTCGACATGAAGCAAATCGTTGCGCGCGCGCAAGCGTGCCTTGCGCCCCTTCTCCTCTATGGGACGGAAACTGGCGAAGTCGACCCTCCAGCCTCGGGCGTACGGCTCGAGGAAGTTCTTCATGAGCTCCTGAACTTGCCGGCTGTAGCTGGCTAGAATGTCTCGCAGGCGTGCGACATCGGCCTGACTGGTTTTGCTCTTCCCGGTGACGCGTCCTTCAGCCGGGCGAAAAGCGATGTTTTTCCGGTAGTCGGCGCTCTCCTGTTCCTGGGAAAGCAAGAATTCATGGTCTTCTCGGCTGAAATGGAACGGGCTGCGCGGGAAAAATATGATTCCGCCCCTCTCGAGATATGCGCACGCGGCTCTGGGTCCGGCTTGCGGCTCCGTGATATTGCCGCTCCCATCGGTCATGAAAACCTGGTAAGCAACGGCGGTGGACTGCTGCAACATCTCTCCCTCCTCAGCCCGCTCCCCGGCAAAGCCATGGAGAATCGCCCGGCATTAACGATCCCGCTCTGCCTATCACCTTCGCCCAGCCACCTTTCCCAACTGTCATCCTGAGCCACCTCTCCCAACTGTCATCCTGAGCCACCTTTCCCAACTGTCATCCTGAGCCGCGAAGCGGCGAAGGATCTCATCCACAGGTCCCGGCTCGATTCTGAGATTCTTCGGTCGCGCCACCTGCCATGAACGCATGCTGTGAATGCGAAGCCGGGCTGCTGGAGCATGCAAAGGGCTCCCCCAGAATGACAAGTTGGGCGTGGATTAGCGTGATCAAACGTTACAGGCAGGAGATCCTGAAAATGCCGGCGTAATCGTAGTGTATTTGAGGGCTTGAGATCCTTGGAAAATGTAAAGAATGCGGTGCAGCGGGAGCTACCTGCCGAGCCAGGGACGCGCTGGCGAGCTCACGTCGGCCCGGCTCCTGAGCAAGACGCTGGCCGAGGCCGGCACGCCTCCGAACACAGGGGCAAGCGTTGATTGCAACAGCTCACGCGTGACCTGGCACTCCTCGACGATGGTGACGATGTTCTCTGAGGCAGCCGCGACGTCGCGCGTGCTGTAGAACTCTGCAATATCGTCCCAGACGGGCAGGTCGAGTCGCTGGCGATTGCGCAGCTCCACGACGCGCCTACCATCGATCCAGCTTTCTTTGATCCGATCTCGGTTCAAATCGGCTATCAGCCAGGCCAGATTGGCGTCATGGAAGAAGGCCTCCGCGATGGTGACCAGCGTGTCATTCGCTGCCACAAGGGTCGTGGGGCGGCGCAGCACCGTCCGTGGTGCGCGTGCTGCGCGCGATGCGGGGGGCTCTCCATGCCCCACACCTGCTCCGCTGTCCGCTGCAGATTCGGGAAGGTCCTCGTACTCGAGCCCGATTCTTTTCCGCACCGCCGTAATGTCAGATGGGTTCCGGCCAGGGTCTGTGGTCGAAGCCGTATGAGCATGATGATCGAGAGCTCCGTGCGCGTTATCCGATTGATTCGCGCTCGGGCAGGGTCGCGAATGCGCATCGCGACCGGCAACGTCGGACACATCGCGGGCGCCGGTCGGCTCCCTGAGCGCACTGCCCTGAGGATTCCTTGCGCCTGTCCCGTTATGGATCCGGGACTCGCCCGACAGTGCCGGGAGTATGCCAACCACAGCGCGATCGGCGGGTGAGGCAATCACTGGTTCCGTGCGAACGCGAGCGCTGCCAGCAGCGGCGATTACGGCAGCCAGGGCGATCTCCGCTCCGGTTATGTAGCGCTTGTCTGCAGCCGCGTTTGCAGTAGCACAGATGGAAGCCTCGCCAGAAGGCAGGCTGGCGGTACTGGCGCCCTGTGCACTGCCACTCGGTTTGTCCGGAGCGAACTGCGCACCGACCGCTCCAATCCTTGTCACTGCAACCGGCTGCCGTTGTGGCTTCAAGACATCTGAAGGCGGCGTGACTGCGGGCGACAAACTGTCATCCGGAGCCCTGCCAGCGGTCGCCTCAGGACGAACACGCGCTGCCCCGGCCGCTGCAATCACAGCCGCCAGCGCAATCTCAGCGCCGGTTACGTATCGCTTGTCGGCTGCTGAAATCAAGCTACCAGCCGGCGGGCGACCGTCTCTGATCGTCAACGTGTTCTGCCCGTCGCACGCCGCTACCCGGCCGGTGCCGCTCGCCACAGAAACGTCAACACGAGCCGGCTGCGTCGACTGCGCCCCAAGGCGTCCGGCAGAAGCGTCGACCGGCCTGGCGCTATCCTGCCCGTCACGCCGGGGACCGGCCTGCGCCTGCCGGTTGCCGTCCGGCGCGTCCTGTCGAAAACCTCCGGTCGTATGCCGGCCGGTATCCGGCCCGTCGCCCCTGGAGCCTCCATGCGCCTGCCGGTTGCCGTCCGGCCCCTCCTGCCAGGAGCCTGCCGGTCCCTGCCGGTTGGCATCCCGCCCGTCTCGCCTGGCGTCCGCCTGTAGCGGCCTGTTCGCATCCAGGACTTCCAGCCGGGCACTCCCCGCCACGTGCCGGCTTGCATCTCGCCCTTCCCGCCCGGCAACTGAGAAAGCCTGCCGCCCGCCATCCGCCTGGACCTGGGCACCGACCGCCCTGCCCTTGCCGCCGTTCTCCGGTCCCGGTTCCGGTCCAATTACCCCTGCCGCTCTGGTCAAACCGCCCGAGGGGCGCTCACCTCTTTCGCCGACGCGCAGCCCCGGAGGACTTTCAATGGCGGCGGGCGCTCGGGATGATGCCTGTTGCCCACGCTCAGCCTGTTGGCCTTTGAATCCCGAGGTGTCAGACGCCGGGGCAGCGGGCTTTGCGGTCCTCTCCCTTGCCGTCACCGTTTCGGCAAGGCTGGTAGAGAGGGACTTGTCCAGGTCCGCCTTGCCAGATGTGCCAGCCGGCGCGTTCGGCGCTGCCTTGCCGTTCAATCCCGCCGCCCTGTCAGCTGCAGCGGCATGGGTATCGGAAGCCGGATGCGCCGGCCGATTGACCTGACGCCCGTCTCCGCCTCGTTCCTGTCCGCCAGGCAAGCTTCTTGGCACCGGGTTCACAGTGGTGTCCGAGGCAGCCACGCGCCGGTCTGACTGCCGCTCTTGGACTACTGCGCGCTCGTTGCTGGGCTGGTCGCCCGGGCGCGGCCTACCCGGCCGATCGACCTCTTGCTGCCTGGCCGCCTGGCCGGGTGCCGGGGTCTCCT
>DATNRD010000524.1:0-4866 GCA_036703665.1 Candidatus Obscuribacterales bacterium | reverse complement strand
AAAATTGGCTGCCCTGATGTGGTCTTGCCGAGCCGATCAAACTTGACTCCAGATGTTCCTACGCGCGCCGCTCCCGTCGCCTCGAGGTGGGCAGTGAGTATGCGATAGAGCTTGATTTGCTCCCTGGCAAACATGACACCGTGGAGGAGCGAGTTCGGGTCGTATTTGAAGAGTGTCGTGTAGATGTTCCACCACGCCTCAGGCCAGATGAAATACGTCTTGTCTCTCTTGACCTCCTTTATCCCAAACTCTTTGCGCAACTGGTCGCGGAAAGCGGTTCCTGTCCAATGTGCTGGATCCACGGTTTCGCCGTTTTTTTTTGACTTCTTCCGTTCAGGAACCCACTCCCGGCTGACCAGTCCTTCGAGGAAGTAATCGGAGGCAATCCTGTGTCCCTCGGTGAGTGATGTACAGACAACTCGATCAGGCTGCTGGTTTGCCGAGGGTGAATCGCCTCTATCCGTCACGCATCGAACATATGGCATGCCGGCGAGTTCGGGGTGCAATTCGTTATCGAGCCCATTCAAGCAGACTGATTCGAGATGATTAGCCATGCTCGCCGGGCTGTCCACTATGCAGACTTTCTCTCTGCGGCCTCCGTCCCGCGGAGCCTCGTAAATCACGTGGCCTATCTCCGGAAATCCGGCGGGTTGGAAGCGAGCCAAACCCGCCACGGGTTCCAGAGCTGCCCGGATCACCAAACATACCGGTCCGTCGGACTTAATCGCAGACTTCTGCCAACAGTCCTTTGTAATGTCCACTTTGGTCATCTGTACGCTCCTCTACTTCTACTACAGCGGTGACAGCAACCAGTCCTGTCGAAATCGTGCTCCTACCTCACTCGGATTCGCCGGAATCAGCAGTGCTGCCACCAGTCTCTCCACATCAACTATCACCTCCGTTATCGGGACTTCCAGGATGCGCCAACCAGCCGCCAGGTATCGCTGCCTTGCCAGGGCCACAGCCTCACCAATGTCGTTCTGCAGGATAAGATTGATGCTCTTCCTGACAGCAGCAGTGTGCGGTTTCCAATCATCTGACCTGAAAATGTCTTTCCTCCCCACTCGAACGCCGTCAGGCGAAACAAGCGGCCGAAACAACGAATAGAGCGGATGCAAAGGCTCCTGTGACTCTGGCGCTGGCGTGGATGTAGAGTCTGATCGACGGCTCCAATCGATGAGCGACAGAGCAGGAAGCCATTGCACGCAAATCGCATCATCAAACGCTGGGTATCCAGCTAGAAAGAGGGCCACGTCTACCAGTGCGCACTTTCGGTATCCTGATAGCGGCGGCGGGTCAAGATCCTTCGCATCCACCAACCGTCGGCGAAGGACATCGACTAGGCGGCGGGTGGGAGAGCCATCGTGCCATACAGCAGAGTGCGGGCGCGTCTTGGGAAACGAGCAGACACCATTGCCATACTCGGTCACGCCGAATATGTTAGAGGCTAACCGGTAGACGCCGAAGATGGAAGCAATTGCCCTAGCCACTCTCAACTCGCTGGGAGGATCCGGCCAGGCCCTGTCAAACCAGGCTGGGTCCAGCCTTGGCACAGGAGCGCAGGTTTCGCGTAGGTTTGTATTCCTGTCAATTCGATGCTGGCTGTGCGCCAACTGACATAACAGTTTTTGCCAAAGCTCAGCATCTTCGGGGCTCTCACAAAGCTGAATAATCGCTTCCTCCACCGGGCCCCGGAGCCCGATAAACTTGCCACGTTGTTTCGAACTGACAGGTTCCTTCGCTAGGCGGTCGAGCCATCCGCTTGACACAAGCGGTAAGACGAGTCCAGAATGGTCGAGAGCTCTTTGCCTCTGGGCCTTTATGCGCTCACGTGGAATGGCTTCGAATACCTTGGCGCTTGTCGTCTGACGAAGATCGAAGCGGACGAATTCTCCAACACCGGCGTCTACTGCGGCCGCTAATACCGCAACGGCAAACTCATGCGGTGCGTACGCTGGACGCCCCCCTACCTCTACCAGTCCCGCTCGAAAAAGCGCTTCTATTTCCGGGAAAGTCGCAGGCTTGTTCCAAAGAGGGGCCCAGAACTCGCATCTCCCATATCCTACCTGCTGACTTGTCGTCGGAGAGGCCGGGCGACAAGTAAAGGGAAACACTGCACGGCCCTTCATCCTTGACCCGAGTCGCCGATGGACGCTCCCGCGAATCAGCATTGCCCCTTGGACCGCAAACAGGAATGACCAGGGCGACAGTCTTCCTTCTCTGTACCAGTCTTGCCCGCTGTTGAATGTCTTGTTGGAATATACAAACCAGGTGGCTCCACCCTTGAGTTCCGGAAGGATCGCATCCTCTTCGCCCAGCAACGTATGCCGTAACCAACTTTCGGACTGCGGCTTCTTGATCAGGTCTACGCACTTCTTAGAAAAGCTAGCGAGGTTTCTTTTGCCAATCACTCCCCCGGTTCCAAAAACAAGATTGAAGATCCGCTTGTCATCCGCCTGCACCATAACCGAGTCGAGTATTTCCACATCGTTGTCTGAGACTCGCGAGCGCAACTGCGGCAGGGCATTTCGGTTCTTCTTACTAGCCTTTTGCGACTCTTCCCACCACCGGTCAAACTTGGCCGGAATCCAATGTCTCCGGATGTCACTAATCAATACATTCGCATCCAGTTGACCGCCAGGACTGTACAGAATAAAGCGCCCAGCGCACCAGGAGCAAGCAATACCGCGATAACCGTCGATACTTTGCAAGACACGCATCAGTCCGAGAGCCGCAAGGTAATGTCCAAGACTTCCTATGTGCAGCCCTTCAAGTGGTAGGTCACTGCTCGAGAGCGAACGTGTTGCTATCTCCCCGCTTTGCACAGTTTTCACTGATTTTCTCTCCTCGGTTATTCAGTGCCGTGATTCGATGAAAGGCCTATTCTGGCGTTGCTCGGCTGCCCTGCTGGCACGTATGTCAGCGGCCCGCAACAACGCTTCCAAATACGCAACCTGAAATGCGCCCAGCTTCTCAACTAAATTCAACATCCGGCTCACCCACGAGGGCTGTCCTACGAAAGGCTCTTCCTGACATAACCCCAGTTCCATCGGCTCCAGTGAGAGGCAAACAGCCGGTGCTTTCCAGCCGCCACCAAGGTCTGTCTCGGGCAGCGTGTCACCGTCCCATAGTCCACGAGCAAAGCGGCGCAGTCGGTCTCTCTCATCTACACTTGGCCGTGGACAATTCTCATCCGGCAATGAGCGAATCGAGAAACGCACTTTCCCATGATGAGCAGCAACCAAGTAGGCCACCAGGTCCCGCAGCTCATTTGGAGTACACAGTCGCAAAGGGTCCGCGCCGGTCGATTGTCGCATGGGTTCAGTCATCCGCGCAATCGCGTCGAGGACACTTGAGTCGCTCAGAACCGCAAGAGCCGACGCCAATTCATGACGGAAGTGCTTTCGGCTATAACGTTTCCACGCCCCTTGCGCTTTGGCCCAGGGGCCGTTGCCGTTCCGCTGTCCGTCCTGCAAAGGCAGTGCGTCCTGAAAGACGAGATGTGCTTTCCCTCGGTCATGCCATCTTGCCGCAAGCCTCAAAACACACAGCAAGTCCTCGTCCAAGGCTAAAGCTTCGCCGATTATGTCGACCTCTTGGCATACATCATCCGCATGGTCGCTGATCGATTGCCACACCCCGACGCGAGACAGACTATCGCCATCATTGGAGTCCTGCTCCAAGAGCGGCGTCGTGAGGGATGCCACCCTTTCTGTCGTAGCCGGATCCCACCCACGCTCAGGTGAGTAACCGCCCGCATTGGTATGAATCATGTATGTAAAGCCTGGTACGATACCGCCCGGCTCCGCAGACTCCCATGCTTCGTCAAGAAAGTTCCAGTGCCATACCAGCCCTCGATGAACTCGTGTAAAATCACGGAACTGATCAACGGGCACTGAGCACAGCTCGACCCGGCTTGGTGCGCCCAGAGTGGACGGTGGTCGATTCTGCGGTGCCTGCTCCCAGTTGCGCCAGAAGGCGTACACATCGCTGTCCTCCCGCTCACGAACAAAGTGGTCGATGACGATGTCATTGCCTGTCAGGTCAGGCGTTGTGTCGAACAAGTCCATCAAGTCCCGACGTCGAATCACATGAGTGTGGTCGAAGCGCAATAGCGATGCCTTCTGTTTCTCGTCCAGGTTTTCCATATGCTTGTGGATGTCGCTAGGGCCAACTCTCTCCAACTGAGTCAGTTGCTCGCGACTAGCTTTCAGGTCTTCTGCCGCGTATGGATGCACATCTTTGCTGTTCACATCGATCCAATACACACTGGCTTTGGGGTACTCGCCACGCCGGTTACAGCGACCAAATCTTTGGACAAGGGAGGCCCACGGAGCGACCTCTGCAAATAGGACGGCTGCGCTGATGTCCACACCCGCCTCCACAACCTGCGTGCTAACGACAATGCTCCCAAATTGTCCAGGGGTAGCCAGTGCACTTCTGACCATGCGTTCCCGATCACTTGGTCTAAATCGAGAATGAAGCAACACAAGAAGTGGGCGCCCAACGCTGGTCTGCTTTGACGATTCAACTTCGCCCTTGCCCCGCTTCGAATCTTCTACCCCTTCAAGGACAGCGCTGCGAAGGGCGTCAATGACATCGCGTGCCTTTTTTACGGTATTAACGATTACAAGTGTACGAACCCCTTCTCCAACCTCCTGACACGCCCTCGTGTGCGCGGCCAGAATTTCACGAGCGAGATTCACTGGACTTGAGACCGTGGACTTCGCTTTCACCAACAGCTTCACAGCTTGCCAACGCCGTACTATGTCTTCTCCCTCCCTCCGTGTATGGTCAGGGCAAGAGAATCCCAGTACTTGTAATCCCTGTAGATAGGGTTGCAAATCCACGGTATTGAGCCACTCT
>DATNRD010000523.1:0-3953 GCA_036703665.1 Candidatus Obscuribacterales bacterium | reverse complement strand
TTTCAACAAGGGCGGCCCGATCTACAAGGGGCGCCCCGGCATGAACGCGCAGGAGCAGTGGCTGGCCGAGCACTCCAACAAGAAGTGCTTCAAGGGCACCATGGCCGAGGCTCTGGTCGGCGCCGACATGTTCCTGGGCCTTTCGGTGCCCGGCGTCATCAAGGCCGAAGATTTGAAAGCCATGGCGCGCGACCCGATCGTCTTCGCGCTCTCCAATCCGGAGCCGGAGGTGCGCCCGGAGGATGCCGCTCCCTACGTGGCTGTCATGGCCACCGGCAGCTCCGAGTACCCCAACCAGATCAACAACGCCCTGGCCTTTCCGGGCATCTTCCGTGGATTGCTCGATTGCCGGGCGCGCACGGTCACCGACGAGATGAAGATCGCGGCGGCTCATGCCATCGCCGGTCTCATCCCGCGCGACAAGCTGCGCGCCGACTGCATCATCCCCGGGCAGCTCAACGAGAAGGTGCACAAGGCCGTGGCCGAGGCCGTCTGCTGCTCCGCGCACCAGTGCGGGCAGGCGCGTCGGACCAGGCGGGTGCGCTAGCATCCTCGCCGGCAGGCAACCTGCCCGGGCGGATTGCCATGCGCCCCTGCCACCGTGTTCGGGCTGGTAGGGGTGGCTGGCAAGCGACCCCCTCGGGGACAGGCGATTCTTAGTCGACTTACCAGAAGCGAGGAGCCGGTAGCGGCTCCCCGCCTCTGCCGCACGGCAGAAGCAATGGAGACTGCTTATGCATCACAAGGCTGAAGGGGCGGTGGCACCGGTCACTGCGCCCGGCAGCGCACACGGCGCACCGCCCGGTGCCCGCGTTGCTTCGCTGCAGGTTATGTCTTACGGACCGGATAAGGTGGAGGAGCGTGTCGTCGAGAACGCCGAGCAGATCCGCGATTTGCTCGGTAAGGCTCGCGTCACCTGGGTCAACGTCGACGGGCCGGCCGATCAGGCGGTGCTCGCCGGGCTGGGGTCCGTCTTCGAGCTGCACCCTCTGGCGCTTGAGGACGTCGTCAACCCGAGGCAGCGCTCCAAGGTGGAGGACTACGGCAAGTACCTCTTCATCGTCACGCGCATGCCGGTGGCGGGAGACAGGCTGCCCACCGAGCAGTTGAGCCTGTTTTTCGGGAGCAACTTCGTGCTCACCTTCCAGGAGTCGCCCGGTGGCGACTGCCTCGACGCGGTCCGCAACCGGATCAGGCGCGGCATCGGCACCGTGCGTGGTGCCGGCCCCGATCATCTCGCCTACGAGCTGGTCGACCAGGTGACCGACAGCTACTTCCCCGTCCTGGAGTCGCTCGAGAAGCGGCTCGATGTCCTGGAGGAGAAGATCCTCAAGGGCAGAAACGACGCGGACCCGATGAGCATCCACGAGATCAAGCGGGACCTGCTGGCGGTGCGCCACACGCTCCGCCCCTTGAGGGAGGCGGTGACGTTCCTCATGCGGGAGGGATCGGCTCTCATCTCGCAGGAGACGCGCGTCTACCTGCGCGACTGCGCCGACCACGTGCTGCGCATGCTGGACCAGATCGAGACCGACACGGTGCTCTGTTCCGACCTGATGAACGTGCACTTGACCAGCGTCAACAATCGCATGAGCGAGGTGATGAAGGTGCTCACCATCATCACTACGCTTTTCATCCCGCCTGCCTTCATCGCCAGCCTCTACGGCATGAACTTCAATCCCGAGAAGTCGCCGTACAACATGCCGGAGCTCAACTGGTTCTTCGGCTACCCGTTCGCGCTCGGGCTGATGGGCTTGCTGGTTGGCGGGCTGCTGTTTTTCCTCCACCACAAGGGCTGGCTGGCTGACCTGTTCAAGCGGCGCCGCCGGTAGGGCTATCTGCCGAAGGAACCCCAAGTATGTCAAGTATCACCCTGCTCGTCGTCGTCCTCGCGATTGCTGCAGTGTTGCTCATGCTCTCCAGCTCGCGCTCGTCCGCGGCGCGCGCTCAGCGTGAGCAGTGGATCAATGCCGATGAGATGCTAACCAGGGCCGAGAGCAAGTTTCTGGTGGGAGAGTTCGCTGAGGCGGAGTATCTCTTCCAGAGCGCCTTCCTCAAGGCCGAGAAGGTGGATACGTTGCTGGCCTCCGAGGCCCTTTACGGAATCGCTCGCGTGCGCATGCGGCACAGCCGCTTCGCTGAGGCGGTCCCGATCCTGGAGCAGGCACTCGCTTTGAAGAGCAGCTGGCCCGTGGCCAAGCCGAACTTCGAGCAGCTGCTTGCCCGTGAGCTGGAGAGGGCTCGCGCCGAGGCGTCCAGCGCCTCGCGCTAGACCCTAGGTCTCTAACCCAAACCTTCACAGGAGTCACACATGAGTTGGCTCGCGAGTCCGGAGATCTGGGCGGCGCTTCTGACGCTGACCGCCCTCGAGATCGTCCTGGGGATCGACAACATCATCTTCATCTCGATTCTGGCCGGTAAGCTTCCGCAAGAGAAGCAGAAGAAGGTGCGACTGGTCGGCCTGGCCGCTGCCATGTTGACGCGCATCGTTCTGCTCTTTTCACTGTCGTGGCTGATGGGCTTGACCCAGCCGCTGTTCACGGTGCTGGGCCATGCCATATCCGGACGGGATCTGATTCTCATTGTCGGCGGGCTCTTCCTGCTCGGCAAGGCTACGCTGGAGATCCACAACAAGCTCGAGATGAAGGAGAAGGAAGGCTCCGTCAAGAGCTATCCTTCCGTGGCCGGCACGGTTGTCCAGATCATGATCCTGGACATCGTGTTCTCGCTCGACTCGGTCATCACCGCCGTGGGCATGGCCAACCAGCTTTGGATCATGGTTACCGCCGTGGTTGTGGCAGTCGGCTTCATGATGCTTGCTTCCGGTGCCGTCAGCCGGTTCATCGAGCAGCATCCGACCGTGAAGCTGCTGGCGCTCAGCTTCCTGCTCCTCATCGGCTTCGTGCTGGTGGGCGAAGGGCTGGGGCAGCACATCGCCAAGGGCTACATCTACTTCGCCATGTTCTTCTCGTTCTTCGTGGAGATGCTGAACATCCGCTTCCGCAAGAAGCAGAGCCGGCTCTCCAAGTAGTGTCGCGGCCCACAACAAGTTTCCCGATTGCTCCGCGTGAGCAAAGAAAGGATAAAGCATATGGCAGCAGAATGCTGCAATCTGGACAATCAGGGCAGAGACCTGGCTCTGGCACGGGTTCTGCACCTGGGTGCCCATCGCTTCTGGCAGGAATACGGCAATACCCAGGAAGCGGAGCACCTGTACAAGACGGCTCTCATGGTCCTCGACCATGTGCAGGACGATCACCCCGAGCTGGCCGAGACGCTCATCCGTCTGAAGCTGGACATGGGGAGCCTGTACTACGAAGGCATGGGCAAGCTTAAGGAGGCCGAAGCGCTCACCCGCGAGGGTCTGGGCATGGCCGAGCAGTCGCTCGGTCAGGACCACTTCATCACGGCCTACGCCGCCAACAACCTGGGCGACATCTGCACGTTGCAGGGAAGGTTCGCCGAGGCCGAGGAGCACTACAGGCGGGCGCTGGCGATCCTGGAGAAGAACCCCGGCCCCCAGCCGCAGGTTCTCAACGTCGTCCTTGCGGCATACGCTGCCATGCTGCGTCTGGCAGGGCGCGAGCAGGACGCGAACGCCGTGCAAGCGCGCATCCCGGGTAGTGCCCCGAACACGGCTATGCCGGAGTCGGTCGGGGCTCAGGAGGGCACTCCCGGAGGCGGGGAAGCTCCAGCCATCGAGCCGGCAGCCGATGCCGCCCCAACCAATCCTGCTCACTACCAGTCAACCAAGAACACGTAGTGCAGCCGCTTGCGGCGTGGATCCCGCTTGCGGCGTGGATCCCGCTTGCGGCGTCGATCGGCGGGGATGTTGATCCCCGGCTGGCCGACCCGTCAACCAAGAACACGTAGTGCAGCCGCTTGCGGCGTGGATCCTGCCTGCGGCGTGGATCCCGCTTGCGGCGTCGATCGGCGGGGATGTTCATCCCCGG
>DATNRD010000522.1:0-7794 GCA_036703665.1 Candidatus Obscuribacterales bacterium | reverse complement strand
GACCAGGAAATCGAGCGGCTCCCCGCCGTTGAGCGCTACCTTCATGATTAGCTCCCCGTGCGAGTACTCGACGGCAACTGTCTCAGGGCGGGACAGATGCACCGCCGGTGCCTGGCCCGGGCGGAGGAAGCTGGCCTCCTCGATGGGGACATTGAAGGCAACGCTGTCCAGCATGGTTTCCGACACCGGCTTGTCGTCGACGTAACGAACCTGCTTGAAGGGAAAGAGCGTGCCGCCGGCCGGGCGGTACTCGGAGTAATCGGCCGCCAGTTGAGCAGCGGCGCCCGTTTCCGGGTCCGTTCCCCGGCAGCTCGAGCCGACTGCCAGGTAGTTGTGCTGATCTATGAAAAATGTGACGGCAGGCGATCCGTTATGGGCCACTTCCACGGCGAAGACCGGCATCTGCCTGTAGGTCGTTCTGCCGGCCAGCGAAAAAGTGTAGCCGGGCTGCCTTATGCGGCTGAGCATGGAGGGAAGCCGCTCCTCCTGCTCCAGGACGGCCCTGGCTTGCGTCTGCGGCAGCTCATGCACCTGACCATCGATCGATCTCCACACGGCCACGCCATCACAGGCGGTGACGGCAGACGAAGCTGCCTGCTGCCCGTCCTGTCTGGCTCCGGGCAGGGCACTCAAGTCGATGCGGAATTTGCCGGGCTTACGGCTTACGCGATAGGCGAAGGCGCTTTTCTGGCCGTCGTAGGCGATGGCGACATGCCGGCCGTAAGCAGCCAGCGGGCCGTTCATCTGCGCCAGCGCCTCCCGCCCGCCATACGCCAGAAAGACCTTCGACAGGAGCTCCTCCAGCGTCAGCTCCTGGGCAGCCTCCGGCGCGCCCTGGGCATCGGACCGCTGCTCTGTTTCTGCCTGGGCGGCAGAAGCCGGCGCCAGGCCGGCCAGCAAAAGCAGACAAGACAACGCTAAGACAGCCGACCCGGCATCGGGCCACCATGACAAGCTCAATAGGCGATTGCCGACTGCCCGCACTTTCCGTGTTCCGGCAAGCAGAGTTCGGGGAGTGACTGCGAAATCTGGTGGATCTTGAGACACTGCCTGATCAGTTCCTTCACCTGGGACAGCGGAACCTGGTTCGGTCCGTCGCTCAGGGCAGCATCCGGATTGGGGTGCACTTCCATGAACAAGCCCTGGCAGCCCGCCGCCACAGCCGCTTTCGCCAGTGTCGGTACATATTGACGTTGGCCGCCCGAAACCGTTCCACCGCCGCCGGGCAGCTGCACGCTGTGCGTGGCGTCGAACACCACCGGCACGCCTTTATCCTGGACCATGGGAATGGCTCGAAAGTCAACGACCAGATTGTTGTAACCGAATGTGGTGCCGCGTTCCGTGACAAAGACATTCTTATTCCCTGCTTCGGTTACCTTGCGGACGCTGTGCAGGATGTCGGCAGGGGCAACGAACTGCCCCTTCTTGATGTTTACCGCTTTGCCAGTCGCTGCCGCCGCTACAATCAGGTCGGTCTGGCGGCACAGGAAGGCCGGGATTTGCAGTACATCGAGAACCTCTCCTGCCGGCGCGCACTGCGACTCGTCGTGAACATCGCTCAAAACCGGCACTGCCAGACGCCGCTTCAGCTCAGCCAGCATCTCCAGCCCCTTCCACAGTCCGGGCCCGCGGAAGGAGTCGTAGGACGTCCGGTTGGCCTTGTCGAAAGAGGACTTGAAGACAAAGGGGAAACCAAGCTCGCGCGCCATGTCCTTCAAGGCGGCGCCGGTGTTGTAGATGAGCTCCCAGGATTCGATCACGCAGGGACCTGCAATAATGAGCAGAGGCTTGCCTGGTCCCAGCTCGATTGGGCCGATTGCTGCCGTCAAGGGTCTATCCCTCCCGCGGGTTTTATTTTACAGGCGATGCCGGAGCCGGCTTCCTGCCCTGGACCGCAATATGGTAGACCATACCGGAAGCGCCGTCTTGAAATCCTTTTATGTTGTCTTGCCTGAAGGGGTGAGCTTGAGCGTCCAGGTCAAGCCTGGCTCCACGCACCCCGGGCTGGGCGGCGTCGCCGGCGAGCGGCTGCGGATAAAGGTTGCCGCCGGAGCGGTGGAAGGACAGGCCAACGAGGCCTTGCGCGAGCTGCTCTCCGCGATCCTGCACGTGCCTAAATCATCTATAACGATTACCCGGGGCGCAACCGCGCGCAACAAGACGGTTATGGTCAGGGGCGAGCCACAAGCGCTGGTGAAGTTGCTCGAGAGCCAACTCAGCGGGGGCCGAGATACTTGACCAGGCGGTAGACAGTGTGTCCGGCCCTCTGGCTGACCGGCATCACCAGACCCAGCTTGATTGCCTCGGCCAGGATCGGGCGCAACGTCCTCATTCTCTTGAGCTGCCGCGGCCCGCCTGCCATCTCGGGCAGGGTCATGCCGAGCGGATTCTTCTCCAGCAGCTTCACAACTCTGTTTTCGGCTGGTTTGGGTTGTGCTTGCGGTTTGGCAGAGGGCTCAATCTTTTCGCCGGCAGTGTTCTCAAGTTCTGACATCGTGGTCCCCGGTGGCGTCCTGAAGAATAGTTACGGTTTGAACCGGTTTGCTGACAAAAGAAAAAATTACTTGTTATATTCCATAAGGCGTGCAAGCGTGCAACATTCCCGATCTTCAGGCGTAGCAGGGCTTGCCGGGGTCGGATAAGCGGAGAGTCCGACCGAGATGCCGGGTTAACACACCTACTATAGCGGATTCACCGGCGGGTTCCTTATTTTTGCCGCGTCGTGAAAGCGGGGAGTGCTTTATTGAGCGTAGGGTCATTTGTCTTCATGTTGCACAGCCACCTTCCTTATTATCGGAAGGCAGGCATGTGGCCCTTCGGCGAGGAGAGCTTCTATGAGTGCATGGCGGAGACCTACATCCCGCTGCTCAACATCGTGGCCGAGCTGTGGGACGAGGGCATTGCCGCCAAGCTGACTGTTGGCATAACGCCCATTCTGGCGGAGCAGATGGCCGACCCGCACTTGAACGCCGGCTTCGACGCCTTCCTTCGCACCCGCATTCAAGCCGCCCGCGAGGACGAGGTGCGCTACAGCCCGCGCGGCGAGTCACCCAATCCCGATCTGCTGCACCTGGCGCGCTTCTATCTCAACTGGTTTCAGCAGATCCTCGACGATTACCACAACAAGTGGCAGCGCGATGTGATTGGCGGCTACCGGAAGTATCAGGATCTCGGTGCCATCGAGATTACCACGTCGGCCGCGACGCACTGTTTCTCCCCGCTGCTCGAGACCGACTCCTCCCTGCACTGCCAGTTCAAAACCGGGGCAGACAGCTACAAGCGCCACTTCGGCCGCGCTCCCCGGGGCATCTGGCTGCCGGAGTGCGCCTATCGCCCCGCCAAGGGCTCCCGACCGCCACTTGAAAAATGGCTCTACGATGAGGGTTTGAAGTACTTCTTCACCGAATCGTTCGCCATAAAAGGTGGACAAACGGTCGAGCTGCGCCGCGATTTCGGACCTTATGGGAGCATAAAGTACATACCGGTGGCCGCTCGCCCGGAAACGGGCCTGGATGTCTTTGAAGCCTATTACCTGAAAGACTATCCGGTTGCTGTCCTGGGCCGTCACGAAAAGGCCGGCTACCAGGTCTGGTCGGCAGAGCACGGCTATCCGGGCGACGGCAACTACCGCGAGTTCCACAAGAAGGACGATCGCTCGGGCTTGCACTACTGGAAGCTCACTTCCAAGACCACGGATCTGGGTGCCAAGGAGCTCTACAACCCGGAATCTGCCGCCGTTCGCATGCGCGAGAACTCCGATCATTATGTCGGAGTCGTCCAGCAGCTGCTAACCGATCACTTGAGAGCCACGGGTGAGCCGGGAATGCTCATGGTCAGCTTCGACACGGAGCTTTTCGGCCACTGGTGGTTCGAGGGCATAGCCTGGATCAAGGAGGTCATCCGCAAGCTGCGCACCTACACAGCAGTGACGATGCGAACTGCCGGCGAGTACATCGAGTCGTGCCCGCCCAAGAGAGCCATCGAGCTGCCCGAATCATCGTGGGGAGCCGGCGGGCACTGGCAGGTGTGGCTCAACAACGACACCGAATGGATGTGGCCGATCATCCACAGCGCCGAGCGCGACATGGAGCGGATTGCCGTCGAGTATAAGGACGCCGACGGAGGGCTGGTGGGGCGCGCGCTCAAGCAGGCGGCTCGCGAGCTTCTCCTTTTGCAGTCGAGCGACTGGCCGTTTCTTGTCACCACCGGGCAAGCCAAGCAGTACGCGGTGGAGCGGTTCAAAGGGCACCACGACCGCTTTCGCGAGCTTGTCGCCATGGTTCTCTCCGGCAGCGTAAACGAGGGGCGCCTTAGCGAGTTCGAGGATCTGGACAATCCGTTCCCGGATGTGTGCCATCGCTGCTTCCTGCCCGCCGGGTAGGACTCGCATACCTTAGTCCTGAGGATCTTCTACCTTTTGCGCCGGTTCACCGCCGGCCACGGCGGGCTGCGTGCCGGTCCACTGGCCGGCGGGCGGCCCTGACATACTCCCGTGCACTGCCAGGATGGTACGGGGTTCCAGCACATTGTTCTGGGCGTAGACGGCTTTCACCCGCTCCTTCAACCCGCTCAGCACCCTGGGAAGCTCGACCTTGACACCCTCTCGCATGATCCACTGTGGAACGGGAATACCGGGGTCTACATAAAGGCAGTATGTCACCTCCGTCCTCGTGCCGCCGGCCACCGGCTTAGCCTGCCAGTACCCTTTGAAGTCCCTGGGTACGCCGCTCAGACGCTTGAACTCTATTCGCCCGCAGGGAAGATATTTGGACTCTACTACGTATGTTACGGAGGGAATCAGCCAGCAGACGGCTACGGTGCACTTGAGGACCGAGGTGTCGATTCTGTCCACGAGAACCTCTACGCGTTTCATGCGCGGGCAGATTTTTCCCTCAAACTCGAACGGGTTGACCAGAATGCGCCAGACCCTGGACGGCGGCTCGTCGATCCAGATACGTCCGAAAACGAATTTGGTTCTGTCCAGCTCCTCCAGCCCGACCACGACCTGTCCGCTCGCCAGTCTCTCTTCTGCGCTGGCTGGACTCTCTGAGGCGGGGGCATGTACGGGATCGAGAAACAGGAGCAAGCTCAGCCACAAGAGCACGCAGAGATAGCGCTCCCAGGAGCCTGACAGGCAGCGCATACGGGTCACCTGACGAGTGGACAAACTTTATGGAAACTGGCAGCTGATCCCACTTTTGCGCATGTGACCAGCATCCTCATTATACTTGACAGCCCTTGTGCTGTCTACGTTTCTAGCGTTTTGCCAGAGATGAACTGACTAGCCGCTCGCCGGCGGGAGCAGAGCCGTGTCGCCCTGCTGCGCCTCCAGCTCGAGCGCTCGATCCCGAATGCCATTAAGCGTGACAGGCAGCTCGCGGCGCAGCCCCTGACGCATGATCCATTGCGGAACAAAAAAGCCTGGGTCGATGAACATAGCATAGGTGACCAGTGTCTTCGTGCCGTTGTCCCGTGGCTCCAGCAACCAGTAGCCGTAGAAGTCTTTGATCATGCCGCCGGCACGACGGAAGTCGATCCGCTTGCATGGCTCGTAAAACGACTCGACCTCATACTTGACACGCGGGAAGAATGCCGCCAATTCCAGCTGGCACTCCTGCAGGGACGTCCGCGGAGTCCGCTTGACAATGCGCACCTGGCGCAGATGCTTTTGAATCTTGTTGGCGAACTCGAGCGGGTTGATGACAATAGACCAGACACGATCCGGGCGGGAGTTGATCAAGATTTTGCCTTCCACCAGCCCGCACTGGCGCCGCTCGACGTTTCCACCCAGGAGGATCTCGCCGCACTCCAGCCGTTTTTCCTGCTCGGTGGTCAGCGCCCGGCCGGTGAGTTCCGGGGAAGCCAAAAGAGGCTGGACAGCCACAAGGAACATGAGCACAAGCGACAGAGCGCCCAATACCAATTGCCGAAACGCCCCGCTACCGTGATATTTCTTCAAAGACATCAGGCCCGGCCGACTCCTGATGAAAAGTCTGGTGTAAGGTTTGCGAAGTAGCACACGCAGATCGGTTGTTTATCTTAGTTAACCACGACGAGGCAGTATATCTGCTGGTTCCCGACATTATATTCTCAACCATCGATAGCCTCGGTTAAATCTCTGCCCCACCCGCGGTTTTCAAGCAGCCCGAAGTACCACCGCCGACAAGGTTCCAGACACCTCCCATGCGCCGAACAAAAATTATCGCCACCATAGGGCCAGCAACGCGCGATCGGCAGATGTTGGAGAAACTCATCAAGGCAGGCATCGATATAGCTCGCATCAACTGCTCGCATGCCGAGCACGAGATGATTGCCACGATTATAAAAGACATCCGCGAAATAAGCGCGCAGGAAGACCGCTCGGTGGGCATTCTGCTGGATCTCTCGGGACCCAAGCTGCGCACCGCCGAGCTTCAGTCCGGGCCGGTCGAACTCGAGACAGGCCGCCAGTTTACGCTGACCAGCCGCAAGGTGGAAGGCGGCGTCGAGATCGTCTCGACCAATTACCCGCAGCTGTCCAGGGAGGTAAAGACCGGCGACACCATCCTTCTCGATGACGGACTGATCGAGCTGCGTGTGAGCGCCACCGACGACACGGATGTGACCTGCCAGGTCGTCAGCGGCGGACTGCTGAAAAACCGCAAGGGCATAAACATTCCCGGAGTAAGGCTGTCTATCCCGGCCCTTACGGAGAAGGACAAGCAAGATCTTGCCTTCGGTCTAAAGCACGAGGTGGATTTCGTCGCCCTCTCCTTCGTGCGCGACCCGGATGACATCAGGAGCTTGAGAGATCTCATAGGGGATCACTGGCCCCCTGT
Source organism: Candidatus Obscuribacterales bacterium (assembly GCA_036703665.1). Lineage (GTDB taxonomy): Bacteria > Cyanobacteriota > Vampirovibrionia > Obscuribacterales > Obscuribacteraceae > DATNRD01. Next base: position 976 of record DATNRD010000522.1, on the reverse strand, counting down.
CTTGATTATCGCCAAGCTGGAGAAACCGGAAGCCCTCGAGCATGTCGATGAGATTCTCGATGTCGCAGATGGTGTCATGATCGCGCGCGGAGACCTGGGGGTTGAGCTGCCGCCCGAGAAGGTACCGCCGGTTCAGAAGCTGATCACCAAACGAGCCAACGCCAAAGGCAAACCGGTTATAACAGCGACCCAGATGCTCGAATCCATGATCGAGCATCCCCGGCCTACACGGGCGGAAGCCTCCGACGTGGCCAATGCCATCTTCGATGGCACCGACGCCGTCATGCTGTCGGGAGAGACCGCCGCTGGAGCCTATCCGATCGAGGCGGTGAGGATGATGGATCGCATTGCCGTGGCTGCCGAATCATCGCTCGATTTCTCGCGGCTGCACGAGCACGAGCTGCCCACCTCGGCGCACGCCATAGCGCATGCCGCCTGCGCCATGGCCGTCGACATGAAAGCGCGTGCCATTGCCGCGTTCACCAAATCCGGTTCCACCGCCAGGCTGATCTCCCAGCTCCGCCCGCCTGGTCCAATCATCGCACTCACCCAGCACATGCACGTCTACCGCCAGCTCTCGCTGTACTGGGGGGTAAGGCCAATCATGCTCACCGAGGTGAGCGACTCGGAATCAACTTTGGCGCTGGTGGAGGACACGTTGCTCGATAAGGGGGTGGTTTCGCACGGTGACAGCATGGTCATCACCGGCGGGCTGCCGATTGCCGCCCGCGGCCCTGCCAACTTCGTCAAGCTGTCGATCCTGCCGCCCAAGACGACACCCCGGTACTGGGAGTTCAAGGGCATCTGAGCCAGCCAGCCGGCTATGAGGCGGCTTGCACCAGATAGCCGCAAACGGGATCGTTTTTGAGCATGTACTGCTGGCGCGTCACCTTTGCCTCCAGCAGCTCCTCAATCAAGCGCGGCTCCAGCACGCACATCTGCCGGTATTTGTTGGCCAGGTCGTGCACGGCGCAGT
>DATNRD010000521.1:0-6983 GCA_036703665.1 Candidatus Obscuribacterales bacterium | reverse complement strand
TTAGAGCGCGCCAAAATACGCTCGGCGGCCACCGCCGGCTACGCCGGCTGGCCCCGTCGCTCAGCGACCCGGCATCCTTTTAATCGCCGCGGGGCCAGCGACTCTCTCCCCTTTCGCTGGCGCTGCTGCCCGGCTGTCCGGCGTCTGGCCGACCTGCCGGCGCTCTCGGGAAGAAACTGACAGGCCGCCCTCAGGCGACGAAGTGGCGCATGACCAGAACGGTGTTGTGACCGCCGAACCCGAGGGCCTCGACCATGGCATGCTTGATCGCAACCGACCTCGACACGTTCGGCACGTAGTCCAGGTCGCACATCGGGTCAGGGTTCTCGTAGTTTATCGTCGGGTGTATCTTCTGATCGTGCAGGGACAGGGCCGTGGCGGCTGCGCCGATGGCGCCGGCAGCCCCGAGCAGGTGTCCTACCATGGACTTGGTGCTGGATATCTGCAGGTTGTAAGCGTGCGGGCCGAACACCTTCTTGATCGCCAGCGTCTCCCGCTCGTCATTGAGCGGAGTAGATGTGCCGTGGGCGTTTATGTAATCGATGTCCTCCGGAGCGATGTTGGCATCGGCGAGCGCCTCGCGAATGGCTCTGGCTGCACCGTCGCCGGTTTCGTCAGGGGCGACGATATGGGTTGCATCGCAACTGGCTCCGCCGCCGATGATTTCGGCAAAGATGGGCGCCCCTCTTCGCAAGGCGTGCTCGAGCTCCTCCAGAATAAGAATCACCGCTCCTTCGCCAATGACAAATCCATCGCGGTCGGCATTGAACGGGCGACTGGCCTTTTCCGGCTCGTGGTTGCGCTTGGACAGCGCCATCATGTTTCCGAAGGATGCTACAGAAAATGGGTTGATCGATGCTTCGGTTCCGCCCGAAATCATCACATCTGCCCGGTTGTTCTTGATGTACATGTAGGCATCGAACAGAGAGTCCAGCCCGCTGGCGCATGCGGTGGCATCGCTCTTGGCCCTCCCCTTGGCACCATATTCGATGGCAACCTGACCTGAAGGAGCGTTGGGCATGAGCCTTATGATCGAGCGAATGCCGATCTTTTTGGGACCCTGATCGAGCAGCTTGATCTGGTCGGCCGTGGTGGTAATCAAGCCGCCGACGCCGGTTCCTATGAATGTGCCGACGCGCTCGGGAATGGTCTTGCGTATTTCCAGGCGTGCATCTTCAAGGGCCAGTTTGGCCGCGGCCATGGCAAAGAGCGTGACACGATCCATCTCTTTGAGCATGGAGCCGACCTTTCGCTGATCGGGATAGAAATCGGCGATGTTGAAGTCCTTTACTTCAGCGGCGATTTTTACTTCGAGACCGACCTGGTCGGGATCGAAGCGAGTGATCCTGCTTACCCCGCTTCTGCCTTCCAGCAAGGCTTTCCAGACGTCGTGACGTCCTATGCCGAGCGGACTGACAACTCCGATGCCGGTGATGACAACTCGTCGATTGTTCATGCAGAAAACCTGGCCGGGATGGCTCACAACTCCCCAAAATTCCTGCCCATTCTAACCCGTTCGGTCAAACTAGATGCGATGTGGCGGGCCGAACCTGATAATAAATTAGTGTGCGAAAAAAGGGAATAGCCCGTCCTATATATGTGACATTTACCGCCTGCGTCATCCCGCATATGCGGTGCCGATGAAGCCGCCGAACAAGCCGGATGCGGCGTCGAGGCGGCGATTGGGCGCGACGGATCGGTTTTACGCGTTAGCCGGCAGCGTTAGGTCCAGAGCGGAGCCACCGTAGATGATGCCCGACTCGAAATCGGGAACGAGACCGAATTCGTTTTCCTGGCAGATGTAGACGCCATCTCCCGGGGCATCCCAATCGTGATCTGGCACGATGATGATGTTATCGGCCTCTGATTGTTGCCGGCTGTCATCGCCTGCCGGCGTCGGCAGAAGCGTCGATAGCAGGAGCTTGGGCTGCTCCAGCCGTCCGCTGATCGGATTGGCCACGCGTACCGGATGTTGCGCTAGTTCATGCTCGCGTACGTTCCTCTTGAAGGCCAGCTCGAGCGCGCGCCCTATCTGCCTGTAATTCGGTTCGTACCGTGCCACCAGGTCCCAGAAGCGCTGGTTGTGGCTGGGTTCTTTGACGTGGGCCAGCTCGTGAATGACCAGGTACCGCCGCCCCCTTTCCGGAACATTCTCTATTGCGAACCGCGAGAAGGTGATAATCCTTGACTGGAGGTTGATTTGCGCCAGGCGGGAATACTTGGCTTGCCCGATCCTGACCCCGCCTATGGTGACATTCAAGGTAGCCTCATTGATGCGGCGTACGTACCCGATCATAAACGCCTGATAAACTTCCAGTGCAAACCTGTCTGACAGCAGGTATCGCCGCGGGTTGTCGGTGGCGGGGTGTGCTTGAAAACTGGAGCTGTTCCTTTTCGTCACGACTTTGCTTAAGAAAACATTGAGATAATGCGGTAAGAATAGATCCTTTGCAGTCATCATACAAGCAACAAAAGAGCAAATTAACCAAGCTCAGGGAGTATCCAGGAGCACAGCACCGCAAGTGGTGTGACACCCCTGAGCCCCGGTGGTGAGTGTTGCCGGTCTTGAAACCGTCCAGCCAAGGAAATCTGACTTTCATAACGGGCGGTGCGCGGTCCGGGAAATCGGCGCTGGCCGAGTCCCTGGCAACCGGGTCCGGGCTTCCCGTTTACTACCTGGCTACCATGCCGCCATGGCCGGGAGACCAGGAAGTCCAGGACAGGGTCAATCGCCATCGCCAAAGACGTCCGGCGCACTGGCAAACCATAGAGGCACCGCGGCAACTGGAAGTCTCCATCGGTCGACTGCCACCCGGGCCAGGCCTGGCTGTCATCGATTGCCTCTCCGTGTACGTTTCGACACTGTTGCTGGACGGCTACCAAGAGGGCGACGATCCGTACACCCGGGAGTCCCGGGTGCTGCCGGCGGTCGAGGGCGTGCTGGAGGCAATCCAGGCCAGGAGCGATGTCCAGTTTGTTACGGTGTCCAACGAGGTGGGCTGGGGCGTTGTTCCGGATACGCCGCTGGGGCGCGCATACCGGGACTTCCTCGGATTGGCTAACCAGGCCTTTGCCGCCCGAGCCGCCTGTGTGTGGCTGGTCTGCGCCGGACTCAAACTGCGCTTGAAATAGGGCAAAGCAATTCATGCCAAGAGTATGCTAATATCGGCGCAGAAGCCCATACCGGCTTGATTTGCATGTCGCCGCCGGTGCGAGGCAATTGAAACAGTGGGCACCCGATGCGACCGGTCTCCGGTACGACGGGGTGAGCAAACGGAACAACACCCAGGAGGCTCCAAGCAGACAGCAATGGCCAAGCTACAGCTCAAGTACTACCCGGACGATGTTCTCAGGCAGCCGGCCAAGAAAGTTACTCGCTTTGATTCTGCCGTCCGCAAGCTCGCCCAGGACATGCTGGACACGATGTACTTCAACAACGGGGTGGGACTGGCCGCACCGCAGGTCGGCGTGTCCAAGCGCCTCATGGTTATCGACGTCAGCCCAGCCGAAGGACCGCGCAAGCCGATGGTTTTCATCAATCCGGTTCTGATCGAGGCGGAAGGAGAGATGGTCGGTCTGGAGGGATGCCTGAGCTTCCCGGGAGTGTTTTTCGAGGTCAAGCGCGCCGCCAGGATCGTCGTGCGGTATCAAAACTTAGCCGGCAAGGACGTCAAGCTGGAGGTGGCCGGCAATCTGCTCTGTCGGGCCATCCAGCACGAAATGGATCACCTCGATGGCAAGCTGTTCATCGACAAGGCGGTCTCCAAGCTGCAGGCAGACCTCGAGTTGACCAAACACGGGTTCCTCGATGCCAATGTTGAGGAGCTGGAGCGGGAGTTGTCTGTAGCAGGACAGGCGCCGGCGAGCTCATCGACGCCGTTTGTTGGATAACCCCGGTCATGGCGCTTCCCGGGCAATGAATGATCCTGCCAGAGCGGACGGGTGAAGCTGCGGAGGTTGGCATTTGCCGTTCAGCATACAAGAGACGATCGGCGGACTTAAGCATCTTGGCTTGAAATGGCAGAGGAGGCTTACGGGGGCCAGTCCGACCCAATACCTCGAGGCGCTGGCGGCCGCCGGCGTCTCCTGCCTGACCGTCTCTGCCAAGGACGGCAATCCAGCAGTCTGCCATATCTGCGGCTTTGTTATGGTGAGGGCGGATCTGCCCGGCGGTTGGCTCCTGGAGACCTGCTCCGCCGTCGGGCTGAACTCGTTGCCTGTGGAAAGCCGCTTACGAGAATGGGCCGCCGGCCTTCCGCTTAGAACCACAGGCGAACCGGATCGATGCCTTCACACTCAGGAAATCTCCTGCCCTCCGGTAAAGGCTGCTTTGCGTTTGCCAGGAACACCTCTTTGACAATATACTTCTTCCAGCTATGCAAGAGCACGAGAGCACGCAGGTCACCGGGTTACGCCAGCCAAAGGGCAAACAGGCGAAGAGCTTGTCGGTGAGCGTTATCTCCTTCGGCTATAAGGAAGGGGCACCGCCGCCGGCGAACATGGTGTTCGACATGCGGTTCTTGAAAAACCCTTTCTGGGTTCCCGAGCTGCGACCGCTTACCGGACTCGATGCCCCTGTCAAAGAGTACGTGCTGACCCAGCCGCTGGCGGTGGAGTTTCTCCAGTCCCTTTTGGTGTTGCTCGGGGCCATTCTGCCGAGGTTGCGCGAACTCGAGATTGAGGACTTTGCCATCGCCTTTGGTTGCACAGGCGGACAACATCGCTCCGCTGCCATTGCCGAGGCTGTGGCGGAGCGTCTGGGCGAACTTTTCCCGGATCTTCCCGTCTGGCGGCAGCATCGCGAGCTCAAGCGGGGCTGCGACCCGGAGACAACGCCATTCCGCGATGAGCGTGCCGCGCCGACCGGGGCGGGTCCGGGTGCCCTCGCGCAAGGGTCGCTTGTGTCCGGCGACGGGAGCGAATGATCATGGCGATGTCGCTCGACAAGCGCATTCGACGGTTGATGCTCCCCGGGTTGAAGCGCTGGATTGCCATTATCCTCTTCGGCATCGTCACCATCGTGCTGGGTGTGTTCCTGCTTTTGGGGTATCACCCGGTTACCGTGATGGGTTCTTTCCTGCGCGAGATCCTCGAGCATGCCGCCGACGTGCTCCCGCACCGCGTCAGCGGCTTGATCGTCATAAGCCTGGGCGGTGTTCTGGTATGCGTGGCCATCGCCAAGATGACCGTCGATGTCTTGAGCGCCTACCTGCCTGAGGACAGGGAATCAATACCGGACGTGCTTTATCGCAGGCGCCATCTGGACCGGGGCCCGCGCGTGGTTGTGGTCGGGGGCGGGCATGGTCTTGCCAATCTGCTCAGAGGCCTGAAGAACTTCACCAACAACATCACAGCAGTGGTCACCGTCGGTGACGACGGCGGCAGCTCCGGGCGCCTGCGCCAGGAGCTAGGGGTGCTTCCGCCGGGCGATATCCGCAACTGCATTACCGCGCTGGCTGACGAAGACAAGCTGGTGACGGAGCTGTTTCAGTATCGCTTCGAGCAGGGCAAGGGGCTCGAGGGTCACAGCTTCGGTAACCTGTTCTTGACCGCGCTGTGCGCGCTCACTCATGGAGACATGATTCAAGCGGTCAAAGTGGCCAGCCGCGTGCTCAACAGCTGCGGGCACGTTCTGCCGTCGACGCTTTCCGTGATTACGCTGGTTGCCGAGATGGAAGACGGAAGGTCCGTCAAGGGCGAATCTCAAATACCGGCAGCCGGTGGGAAAATCAGGCGCATGCGCATCGAGCCGGACTCGGCGCGCCCCACACCGGAGGCCGTACAGGCTATTCTCACGGCCGACCTCATCGTTCTTGGTCCAGGCAGTCTCTATACATCCATTATTCCCAACCTGTTGATCCCGGAGATCGCCGAGGCCATCAGGCAGTCGGAGGCCCCGAAGATTTATGTGTGCAACGTTATGACCCAGCCCGGGGAGACGGACGGCTATTCCGTAAGCGATCACCTGCTGGCCGTTCTTACGCACGCGGGCTGCCGTCCCGAGGCCGCACCCGAGTTCGTCGATGCCGTTCTAGTCAACGATCAGGCGCCGGCCGTTTGCCTGGAGAGCGATTGCCGACCGGTGCAATTCGATGGCGAAAAGTTAAGGGAGCTGGGCGTTAAAGCTGTGAAGCGCCCGCTGGTGAGCAAGGAGCTCGCCTGGCATCACGATGCCAATCGCCTGGCCCGTGCCGTCATGTTCTGGTATTACCGCAACAAGCGTCGCCCCGGTCGCCGGAGCAGACGTGTTGATGTGCTGCTGCCGCTTCGTCGGCTGGCTTCACTGTTCTGATGCTGACCGGCCCATGCTTTGCTAGCGCTGGCTGAAGCGGGGGCGACAGGCTCAAGCAAAGTAACAGATCATTTTCTTTATGTGCGTCGACGGGCGGAGGATGGGCATATAATTGGCTCATTGCAACCGTCTTGATACCGTAAGGTCAGGGAGATCCGCATGTCCGTAGCCAGCCCAGTCGTGAATAATGTCGTCGCAGAGAGCATAACGATGGACCAGAAGGAGAAGATCGGCAAGGCCATAGGCCGCATTCCCAGCGGCGTTTTTGCTGTTACAGCGGAGCGCCACGGGCAGAGAGACGGCCTTCTGGCATCGTGGGTCAGTCAAGCTGCATTCGAGCCGCCGATGATTTCTGTGGCCATCAAGAAGGAAAGGCATCTGCTCGAACTACTCGGTGTGGGAGCGCGGTTTACGCTGAACGTACTGTCCAAGAAAAACATGGATGTCTACAAGAGTTTCGTTCGCCCGTTCACGCAGGGACTGGACCGGTTTTCAGGCTTGAAGCTACTGCCGGGCAATAAGGGTGGACCGATCATTGCGGAAGCAGTGGCGTTCATGGATTGCGTCACGCGCACAATGGTCGAGGCTGGAGATCATGTGATTGTGATTGGAGAGATCATCGACGGCGGACTCTTGCAAGCCGACAACGAGCCGATGGTTCATCTGCGCTCCAACGGCTTCCAGTATTGAT
>DATNRD010000520.1:0-4832 GCA_036703665.1 Candidatus Obscuribacterales bacterium | reverse complement strand
TGGTGCGCTGCCCGCGGGTCGGCAGCCCGCGGCGGTGGCGTTGCCCGCGATAGCAGTTGATTTCAATCAAGCGCTTGATATTCAAACCCTCGATCCGGCGCAGGTCGCCCTCGACCTGCCAGCCGCCCTTGTCGATCTCCTCGCGGATGCGGTTGATCTCGTCCTCGGTCAGATCTTGAACCCGCCGGGCCTCGGGAATCTTGAGCTTGTCGCAGATTTTCTGTGCGGATGTGCGCCCGATGCCGTGGATGTACGTCAAGGCAATCTCGACTCTCTTGTGCCGTGGCAGATCGACGCCTGCTATACGAGCCATTTTTCTCCTTATCCTCTCCGAATTTACGCTTAGCCTCGCGGGCGGTTTGCCGGGCAACGTCGATGACGCATAAGCGCTCTGCTGCCCTACAGGTCAATTATTCTTAACCCTGGCGCTGCTTGTGCTTGGGATTTTCACAAATTATGGCCACCCGCCCCTTGCGGCGGATCACCTTGCATTTGTCACAGATTTTCTTGACGGACGCTCTGACCTTCATTTCTGCCTTCTTACCTGCGTTTGGCCGCTTGCCATCGGGGCGCTTTCCAGGGGCGGGAACTCCCGCCCGCCGCCGAACCAATGCAGAGGCGGACAAACAGCTAATTGTACATCAATTTTTTATTCTGTAAGTGATTCTTCCGCGCGTTAAGTCGTACGGTGTGAGCTCTACGCGCACCCGATCGCCTGGAAGAATCTTAATGAAGTTTTTGCGAATTTTGCCGGAAATATGCGCCAGGACTTTGTGGCCATTGTCGAGCTCAACGCGAAACATCGCGTTGGGAAGCGATTCTTTTATCGTTCCTTCGAACTCGATTACACCCTGTTTAGTCATGGCACTTCCTCACCTGGGCGCCTGGTCAGGATTTCCGGTGCTCCTTCGGTGATCAGCAAAGAATGCTCGAAGTGAGCAGACGGCTTATAGTCCTGAGTGACGACGGTCCACCCGTCTTGTTTCACGCGCACCCGATCTCCGCCCAGATTGAACATGGGCTCGATCGCTATAACCATACCAGGTTTGAGCTTGGTTCGGCTACCCGAGCGATAGTTGAGGATGAACGGGTCCTCATGATAGTTGAAGCCGATGCCATGCCCGCCGTACTCGCGCACGATGCCATAGCCTGCCTCCTTGGCGATATCCTCGATGGCGCCACCGATGTCATCGAGGCTCGCCCCCGCCCGGCAAGCCCGGATACCGGCGTATAAGGCGCGCTTGGTGTCATCGAGCAGCTTTTCAAGCCGTGGCGATATGCTGCCGACGGCGATGGTAATGGCCGTGTCGCCGATGAAGTCCTGCTGCTTGCCGTTCACCTGCCTGCGAATGGTAGCGCCCAGGTCGAGGCTGACTATGTCGCCGTCCTTGAGCACACGGTTCTTGCTGGGGATACCGTGCACAACCTCCTCATTGACGCTGACACAGATGCTGCAAGGGAAATTGCGATAGCCCTTGAAGGTCGGGATGGCGCCACGTTCGCGCAAAGCTCGATCGGCGAACTGATCCAGCTCCCAGGTGGTGACGCCCGGAGCTACCAGTTTGGCTACTTGCTCCAGGACTTCGGCATCTATGCGTCCGGCCTGCCTGATAAGCTCGATGTCTTCAGCGGCGGTCAGTATCATGCAGGCACCTTGAGGGTCCTTAAGATATCGGCGAAGATCTCATCCGGGTCGCCGTCCCCATCTACGGTGCGCAGCAGGAGGCGGTGGTCGTAATACTCGATGAGCGGCGCGGTCTGCTCCTCGTAAGTCTTGAGGCGCTGCTCTACCACCTCGGCCCGATCGTCGGAGCGCGTCAGCAGCGGCGAGCCGCACAGGTCGCAGACACCATCGGCCCGGGGCGGAGCGAACTTGATGTGGTAGGGGGCGTTGCACGCTTTGTTGGAGCAGACGCGCCGCCCGGTGATGCGCTCCAGCACGATTCTTTCATCTACCTGAAGATTGATCACCACCGTCAGCTCGCGCCCGAGCTCCTCCAGCAGCGTATCCAGGCTCTTAGCCTGAGCCACGTTGCGGGGAAAGCCGTCCAGTATGAAGCCCTTCTCGCATTCGGGAGCATGCAGGCGCTCCCTGAACATGGCAATCAACACATCGTCCGGAACCAGCACGCCCTTATCCATGTAGGACTTGGCTGCCTTGCCGGCCGGCGTGCCGCCAGCGACGGCCTCGCGCAAGAGGTCGCCGGAGGACAGGTGCGGCAGGTCCAGGTGGCGAGCCAGGCGCTTGCACTGAGTGCCCTTGCCGGCGCCGGGAGCGCCGAGAAACAATATCTGCATACGCTAGATTTCCTTCTTCTCAGGGGTCCTGAACAGCCCTCTTGCCTGATAGCGGGCGGAAAGGGCATGGGTGATGATCTGGCGCTGCGTGTCGATCGCCACGCCGACCAGAATGATAAGCGAGGTCGACCCGAGACCTTGCAGCGTCTGAACATAGGTCGCCTGCTCCACATGTATGGGCAGGATGGCGATGATGCCTATTGCGCAGGCGCCGATAAAGATGAGCCGGTTCAGTGTCTTTTCCAGGAACTCGGCTGTCGGGCGCCCCGGACGCACGCCCTGGATTGCTCTGCCGCTGCGCCGCAAATTCTCGGCCATGTCGCGCACCGGCAGAACTATAGAGGCGTAGAAGAAGGCGAAAAAGACAATCAGGGCAAAATAGAGGACCGAGTGTTCCCAGTGGTAGTAGGAGAAGACGTTGGCGAACTCCTGCACCACAAATGACCAGGCGTTCTGAGCCCACTCATGCTTGGCCAGCTGATCGATTCCCGAGCCCACCCCGGGAATCTTGTCCAGCAGCTCCTTGAGCCCGGCTGCTGGATTCCCTCGACCCTGCCCGACGAACTGCATGACGGTGCTCGGAAACATGAGCAGCGATGAGGCAAAGATGATCGCCATCACACCGGAAGGATTGACGGGCAGGTACATGTAGTCATCGGGAGCGGCAAAGACCTGGCGCCCGACGTTGCGCCTGGCCCCCAGTACCATGATCTTGCGCACGCCCTGCTGCAGGCAGACGATAAGCGCCACCAGTCCCAGGAATACCGCGCAGAGGATGACTACTCCCCAGACGGGCGACTGCCCGGTCTGCACAGCCTCGTATGTGTTCTTTATCATCACCGGCAGGCGCGAGGCGATGCCCAGGAAAATGAGCAGCGATGCACCATTACCGACACCACGCTCGGTGATTATCTCGCCCAGCCACATGATGAAGACAGCCGAGGCGGTAAGGATTAGCGTTGTGTTGATGAGAAAGCCGATGCCCGGGGTAGTGACCACGTCCGGGTTGTGAATGGTCATCAGCAGCTTGGCCAGCATGAAGGACTGGAATCCGCCCAGGACCACCGTGGCATAGCGCGTGTACTGTTGAACCTGCCGGCGCCCCTGCTCGCCCGAGTGCTTCTGCAGCTCCTCCAGCTTGGGAATCACCACCGTCATAAGCTGCATGATGATCGAGGCGGTGATGTAAGGTCCAATCCCCATGGAAAAGATCGACATCTTATTGAGAGCGCCGCCGGTAAACAGGTCGATCATCCCTAGAAGGTTCTGGGCCAGCTCGGGATGCTTGGTGAAAGCAACCGGGTCCACGCCCGGGATGGGAATGTGTACCCCGATTCTGTAGACGGCAATCATCGCCAGCGTGAAGAGTATGCGCTCCTTGAGGCCGGCCGCCGAAAGCAGCTTGAGCATGTCCTCCGGAGAGCCGATCTTTCCGCCACGCCTTGCTACGCCCGATGTCATGTCATCTCCTCATCCTGGTGGAAGCGCCACTGAACGCCGCTGTAGCGAAATGGTCTTTGCGACCCTGCATTCGGCCAGGCCGACAGTCGGGGCACCGCTATCGATTGTATTAGCTCCGGGCTGGTTGCGCAGGGCCGATGATCTCCACTGTTCCGCCTGCCGCCTCGATCTTTGTCCTGGCGCCTGCCGAGACGTGGTGGGCCTTCACCTTGAGCGGCACCTTCAGTTCGCCGTTGCCCAGGATGCGCAGGCCGTCGGTCGGTTTGCGCAGCAGCTTGTGCTCGACCAGCGTTTCGGGGGTAACCTCGGAATCCGGCGGCAGCACGTTAAGGGCACCGACGTTGACCTCCACCCATTCCCGCACGACGACTTGATCGAAGTTGTGAATCTTGGGCAGCCTGCGGAAAAGCGGCGTCTGCCCGCCTTCAAAGCCGAAGCGCTTGCTCTCGCCGGAACGCTGCCCCTGTCCGTTGTGCCCGCGTGTGCTGGTCTTGCCGTGCCCGGAGGCACGCCCGCGGCCGACCCGCTTGCGCCCCTTCCTGGCACCATCGGCCGGCTTTAAGTCCGTCAGTCTCATTTTTGCTTCCTCCTTGCCTTGCGCCGAAATACTTCGACTCGGCCTGTCTTGTTCGATACGACGGGCGCGGCGGGGCGCCCCTACATTTTTTCTTCTCGTGACAGGCGGTTTGCCAACCGCCCCTACCCTCTCATTCGCTCCCTTCGGGCGCGGCGGGGCGCGCCCTGGATTATCCCCATGCCGGAGCGTGATGCACCGGGGGTTACTGGCGGACTTTCTTCACCTTCCCTACCGGAACCTCGGCCAGCGGCTCGACCGTGACCAGGTGGCTGACCTTGTTGATCATGCCGCGGATGCTGGGCGAGTCAGCCCGCACAACCGAGCTGCCGTACTTGCCCAGTCCCAGAGCCCGCACCACACGCCTGTGAATTTCTTTTTTTCCAACCAGTCCGCTCGTAAGAGTAATCTTCAACATCGGTTCGAGTTCCTTCGTTACGTCTCAGCGTTCCCCTTCGTTTGCCGGGCGCGGCGGGGCGCGCCCCTGCGTTATCCCTTC
>DATNRD010000519.1:0-2354 GCA_036703665.1 Candidatus Obscuribacterales bacterium | reverse complement strand
GAACCGCCACCGTGCCGTCTGCCAGCTGGGCGAACTCACTGCCACCGGAAGCCAGAATGTGCACCGGCTCAACACTGCCGGCACCCAGGAGTGTTCCGCCGGGGGCGGCAGGCGCTTTGAATTGTAGATCGGTGGCGGCCGCCCCCGAAGCAACAATTGATAAAAGCCTGCGTACGGCAGGCTGACCGGAGATCTGCGCGCGACCGGCACGCTCGCTTTCTTGTTTGAACAGGTCGCTCACCGAAAACGCGTTCTTGGCCAGCTCCAGTCCCCTCACCTCGACCCCGATCGGCAGCGCTCGCCGTTGCAGTCCGTCGGCGGGAGTATTCGCCTCCGGATTCAGTAATCTATCGAACAGAACCAGCTCCTCCCCCGGGCTCAGCCAGACGATCTGGCCCAGCCTGCCGCGCGTTTTGACTTTGACCACCGGCCCCCCGGTGCCGCCCACACACATGACGCGCACCGGCACGTGGGGATGTGCATCCACGACCACGGCCACGTTGGCAGGAATTCTGAGCGTGCCCAGCCGCATGCCTACGTCCAGCGACGTCTTTCCGGTTGCCACCAGCAGCCGCCCTGTGTGGAATACGAGCCTGCCCTCGTCTATGCTGACAAGCGTCCCTGGCGATCCCAGCGCCACCAGCTCCGATCTGCCTATCGGGCGCGCCAGAATCTCCCTGCCGGTGTTAAACAAGAGCAGGTTGCTTCGCCTTTCGCTGACACGAATGGTTTCCACCCTGGGCGCCCGGGCGGAACCGGACTCCGCCGCTTGCGCCACGGCGGCTGCAACCGCCAGGTACAGAAGAAAAACCAGGAGTCTTCGAAGCAGCATTCCCTAATTATCATCCACAGCGGAAGGCGACGGCACAACGCCTGACCACCTGACGATGAAGCTGCAATCGAGGGTCCCGAATTTAGAGGTTCAGGCCTCTGGGAACCCCGTCAGGAGAAATCTTCCGGTGACGGCAGGTCGCCTGCAACATCCTTTTTGCTGCCCAAAAGGCGCAAATTCTGGCCGACCACATAGGGTCTGCTGTGCTTGACACCGGCATCGTCGGTCCAGCGGCTGAACTCGAGGCGCCCCTCAATGCCAACCAGGCTGCCCTTTCGCACGTACTCTCCGGCTATCTCAGCCTGACGTCCCCAGAGCTCGATGTCGAACCAGTCCGTCTCCTTTTCTTTGGTCGGCCGGTTCACGGCGATACTGAAAGTTGTTTTGACACGCCCTGACTCGAAGTAACGCATTTCGGGATCGCGTCCGGCTCTTCCTACCAGCATTACAGCATTGACCATGATCTCTCCCTCGTCAGGCAGCGCCCCATGTAACCGAACCTGCCGCCCGGCCATCGCTAGCATGAGCGGTCAGCCGGTTTTAACCCGTTAATTATCCGCTATTATTTCCCTTTGCATCGGTGGGCTGATCCATTTCTCACCATTAATTGCCAGTGGTAACCGTAAATCAACATGCAGAGATCACTCTCAGGGAGTCGCTGAGGCAGCCTGCCTGGCACGTAATAGCGCTCAGCGTGCTGACCTGCTGCTCATATCTCTTCTACTGGTTCTATAAGACCTGGCGGGATCTGCAGGCGTACGCGCATGATCGCGCGACGGACCCCGGCTCCCCTTTATCGCATTTTGCCGGCATCAGCCCGCCTTTGCGAACCCTGGGCCTCCTGCTGCCGCTAGTCAACTTCCTGTTTGGCATCATACTTCCGCGCCTCCTGGTGCTGACCATGGGAGTCATGTTTTCGATTCTGGCGCTGTACTTCTGCGTAACCCTAATCTACGGGATCGCCAGGCTGCACCCGAACGCGGCCTCCTTTGCCCGGCGCCGCGCGCCTCTGGCCACGGGACTGATCGTTCTGGGGCTGGTCGGCTTCACTTCTCTTGCCAAGCTTGCCGACCCCTTCTGGCTCCTGTCCTTTGGATGTTGCGTGCCGCTTGCAATTGTCCAATCGTGGCTCAATGCGTACTGGCGGTCGGTCGAGGACACCGAACTGGCGGTGCGCCAGGCTTTCACCATCAAGGAGATCCTGGCAATAATCGTGGGCAGCCTCCTGCTCGGCCTCGTTTTGGCCAACCTCCTCGGCGTCGCCCGATGACCCGGACCTTGCGATGTTCATAAATTATCTCGATGACGTTACGCGGGCGGCTCGCGCGCCGGCATACCCGCTCTCGCCAGCACCCCACCCACGTACTTTTTCTCAACATCATTGACAGTATGCCAATCAACATTGGGTTTTGGCGGATTTGTACGGATGATGTTTTCCGACCTGCCAGCGCTGCCGGCTGCTTGGCAAGTTCGGTAAACCCATCTTTACTCTGCTTGGGTTCATTGAGCCCGAGTGTCTCTT
>DATNRD010000518.1:0-4120 GCA_036703665.1 Candidatus Obscuribacterales bacterium | reverse complement strand
CATGCATTGCCGGTATCCCAGACGCCCAGCAGACGCGAGGGCGGTGACCAGGTCTGTGTACAGCATGGCCTTCGATGCGATGGTCAAACTGTTCCTGCCCAGCGCACTGGACAACGAGTGGCGATACAAGTAATGATCTCTTCACTGGTCAGGGCAGGGTTACAGAACCGCATTCTTTTTGTCGTTGTCTTTATCGCCTGGGCAAATCTGAGCATGGTTTCCGACTCCAGACCCGTGCGCCTAGCATCGAAAGATCCGGTGGTCTCTCTGGAGGTTGACGGGCGAGCAAGGTCTTACGCGGTGCACCTGCCATCGGGGCGACCGCCGTCCTCGCCAGTCCCTCTTGTTCTGGTATTGCACGGCGGCGGCGGAACCGCAGCCAGCGCCGTATGGATGACCGGTTTCAACGAAAAGGCCGACAAGCATGGGTTCATAGCCGTCTATCCGCAAGGCACCGGCGTCTTTCCCACCTGGAATTCCGGCAATTGCTGCGGATACGCGCTCCGTAACAAGGTTGACGATGTCGCCTTCATCAGAGCGATGCTCGATAAGCTGGAACACACTTACCGTATCGACCGCCGCCGCGTGTTTGCAACCGGCATTTCCAACGGCGGCATGATGGCCTTCAGGCTTGCATGCGAACTGCCCGATCGCATTGCGGCCATCGCTCCTGTGGCGGCCGCATTCAACCTAGATTCCTGCGCCGATGGCGAGCCGGTATCAGTGCTCATGATAAACGGCACCGCTGATCAGCATGTTCCATACGGGGGAGGTACAGGGAAAAAATCCCTGCATCCGCGAATGGACAAGCCGGTATCATACGCCATCTCCTATTGGGTGGAACGCAACGGCTGCTCCAGCGAACCACTCACCAGCATGAGCGCCAGCGGCAAAATCGTAATCGACCGTTACAGGGGCGGTCGGGATGGAACGGAAGTGGTCCTCTATACGATCAACGGAGGCGGCCATGCCTGGCCCGGTCGGCGTAACCCGCGTGTCCTAGCCGATGAACCGAACACAAGGGAAATCTCCGCCACCGACGTGATCTGGGACTTCTTTCAAGCTCATCCCAAGCGGCCGGTTACATTCACTCCCCAGGACAACCGGAGCTAGCTTCCGCCAACCCCTGCCACAGGAAAGGGACGGGGATTCAGCCCAAGCTCCCGGGCACGTTCGTCATACTGCCGGCGGCGCTCGAGCAGCTCCGCGTAATCCCTCAGCAGCTGCCGATACCGCTTCTCACTTGTCCATGACTTGCCCAATTCGTTGATGACAAAAACCTCGAGGTAAGCAAGGCAGACCGGGCGATGATCACGCAAGAGCAAACGCATCTTATCGACCAGGTTCACACGGGTCATGGCGCTTCCGGAGTACTTTCTTCTGAGATAGAGCGGCTCCTGAACACAGGCGACTTTCCAGTGACGCTCGAGGAGCTTGATCCAGAAGTCGAAATCTTCCGCAATCTGCCAGTCTTCACTGTACCCGCCTACATCTTCAAACAGCGACCGGCGATAGAGAAAGGTGTTCGGTCCTCCGAAGCTCAGTCTTGCCGGGAGCGTGCAGTCCGGTTGCCAGACTTGCTCCTGATCACCGAACATCTGCACATGCGTCCAGACGGCACCCACATCCGGCGATTGCAGCAACAGTGCAGACGTTTTCGCCACATAATCGGGGGTTATCATGTCGTCGGCATCCAGCGGCAGAATAAATTCACCGCGCGCGGACGACACCGCCGAGTTCCTTGACGCCGCTGCCCCGCGGTTTTGCGCGTGGCGTACTATGGTGAGGTTGGAGATCTGCCGCCAGGAAAGGAGGTCAGCAGCCGACGCACGCGGCGAGCAATCATCGACAACCACCATCTCGACATTGCCATAGGTCTGGGCCTCGACGCTACGCACGGCATCGAGCAGATACTCATCCTGATTGAAAAAGGGGATGACCACCGAAACGAGCGGCTCTTGAACGGGGGTGAGATGGTCGGCCTTCTGCCTGTCCACTGCTTACGTGACCTTCGACGCCTGGGGCGCCATGGCGCCACCCGGCACAGCTTCAGCCAGGCCGGCTGCACCGCCCTTCATGTACGCGTCGTACGTTTCCTCATAGCTTTCCAGCAGCCGGACGAGATCCTGATACTGCCTGTACAGGTCGGTGTACGCTTGCACGTAGTCGTGGTATTTTGCGATTTCCCCGGCAACCAGATCGTCGGCGAACTGCCGGCACAGCGGCCCGTGCTCGCGCAGCAGGTTGGCCATTACATCGACCCAGTTTTTCCTGTTCGACTTGCCGCCAGGGTGCACGCGCCTGAAAAAGAGCAACTCTTCCAGGTGGTGAAAGCGCCACCCCCTTTCCAGAGCGGACACCCAGAAGTCGAAGTCTTCAGCAAAGCGCAGGTGCTCCTTATATCCCCCTGCGCTATCGAACACGGCCCGTCTGTACAGAAACGTGTTCGGACCCCCACCGCTCAGATGATCGGGTAGCACGCAATTCGGTCTCCAGAGGACATCTTGCGGGCGAAGATTGTCTCCTATTCTTTGCACATTGGTGTAGACCCCGCCCAACTCGGGATCGCAGACGAGCACCGGCACGGTGAGTTCCAGGTAGTGAGGCGACAACAGATCGTCGGCATCCAGAGGCAGGATGAATTCGCCTTTGGAACTGGCAACGGCTGTGTTTCTCGCGGCGGCGGCCCCACGATTGTGGTCGTGACGAATCACGGTCAGGTTCGGCGTGCCACGCCACAAAAGCAAATCCGCGGCGGGATTGTCGGGCGAGCAGTCATCGACCAGGATGATCTCGACATTGCCGTAAGTCTGTCCTTCGACACTGCGCACAGCATCGAGCACGAATTCGCCCTGCTCGTAATAGGGCATGACCACCGACACCAGAGGACCGCTGCTCATTTGTTGGTTGCTTGCCTCATCTTGAACAGCGACGTGAGCGCACCCAGCAACCCGCCTTTCCTGGCCGGGGTAGCCTGCAGGTGGTGCTCGTAGTAGTGATTGAGCTGATCCCAGCGCTCGGTAACCTCGGCGTGCAGCTGCATGTACTGTTCTCTCAACGCGTCGTATGCCGCTATCTGCTCGCAGTACCTCTGGGTTTGCTCCAGGAGAATCTCCTCGAGTCGATTAGCGACGAGTTCCCGGTGTTCCCGTACCAGGATCCTGGCCCTGTCCCCGAAGCAGCTCTCAGTGCTGGTAATACCACCGCGGTGCTTGCGATAAAAATACAGCGGCCGGTCGATATGAAGAAACCGCCAGCCGGACAGCTGCGCCCTCAACCAGAAGTCGGTATTTTCTCCCAGTCGAAGATACGGCTTGTAGCCCCCGAGCGCATCGAAGAGCTCACGCCGGTATAGAAAGGTGTTCGGCGAACCGTTGCACAAAAGGTAGGACACCGAGGTCTGGGGATGCCAGATGTTATCCTCGTCGCCAAACAGCTGGGCACTGGTGTAAACGGCTCCCAGTTCCGGATCGTCCTGGAAGGCCGCAACGGTAGTGGCAAGATATTCCAGAGATATCTTGTCGTCGGCATCCAGCGGCAGAATGAACTCGCCCGACGAGTGTGCGACAGCGGTATTTCGCGCCGCCGAGGGACCCAGGTTTTCCTCGTGCCTCAGAACCTTCAGGCGCGGCACACGACAGACCGACAAGATCTCCCCGGCAGAGCGCCCAGGCGAGCAGTCGTCTACCACAACAATTTCGAGGTTCTCATAGGTCTGGTTGGCGCTGCTCTCGACAGCCTCCAGCAGGTAATCGTCCTGCTGAAAGAAGGGAATGATCACAGATACGAGCGGACCCGCACCAGTCACGGCCTGCACTCCCGTCAACACTTGCTGCTGACAACCAGCAGTATCTTAATATGAGTGACTCGCGCGAACCTTATGGGAATCACATCTGCGCCGCAACCTGACGGTCCGGCTGACGCCAGGAAAACGTCCATGCCACGCTCAACCAGGCAAAGGCCAGCGACCGGGACCGGCTGTCACGGTGGACTCACCGAGGCAGCACCGATCTGTGCTGCCGGGAGCTGGTCAGGCTGCCGGTTTGACTATGTTCCCCGAGGCGGCGGAGGCGGAGGCGGAGGCGGCGGCTGTTGGGGCGGTGGCAGGAACACCGGCGGC
>DATNRD010000517.1:0-2257 GCA_036703665.1 Candidatus Obscuribacterales bacterium | reverse complement strand
CTCCAGTTGGCCAAGGTAGCACCGTTCGTCGCTTAGCTCAGAAATCGAAGGGCACCACCTGAAATCGGGTGGGTCCCTTCCGTGAAATCAAGTGGGTCCCTTCGTTGAAATTGGCTGGGTACGTTCCGTGAAATCGGCCATATCTACGGCAGGGCTGCAATCTTGTACTCGATCCAGATAGGAAACGCGAGTTCAAGGTGGTCTATCACGACGGCAGGCGTGAAGACGCGGATGTGAAGCATGATGAGGCTTCTCATTACGCGAAGGCTGCCGCGAAGGCTTTCGACATCGACGCGGATCGCGCGATTGACCTCACCAAACCTCCTGATCGGGAAGTCGAGTTTGACAAGGTGCTTGCCAAAGAAGACGTGGCTGGCGATGAGGCTGATGCAGGCGGGAAGAAGGCAAAAGGAAAGAGAGTGAAGTAACGAGGCGTACCATGCCGATGCATCTCTGTGTCTCGATCCGGCTTCTCGACCGCAGGTTTCACGGTCGCAAAGACCGCCGTGGCGCACCGGAGTGGCCGCCCTCACCGCTTCGCCTGTTTCAAGCGCTAGTTGCTGCAGCCGTGAGACTGGAAAGCCAGCGCCTAACGGCTGGTGGAGCGCAATCAACCTTGCTCTGGCTCGAGGCGCAGCAGACTCCTCCCCGGATCATTGCGCCACAGGCTTCTCTGCCCGGCTCCAATGGCGAACGGCACGGATATGTGCTCTCGGTACCCAACAACGCAATGGACATCGTGGCGAGAGCATGGGCTCGCGGCAATTATGTAGGGAGAGGGGATTCCGATCCGGCCACGCATCGGACGATGAAAGTTGTGCATCCAGTCCATCTGCTTGATGGAGAAACCGTCCATTACTTGTGGCCCCTGCCTGACCCTCTCTCTAGAGAGGTGACGGCACAAGCGGACGTGCTGACCAAGATCGCTAACCATGTCGCCGCCCTCGGCTGGGGGATCGACATGGCTGTTGGGCATGCGGCGGTGCTGTCCGAGGAGGAGGTCAACGCGCTCCGTGGCGAGCGGTGGTTGCCGGGAAGAGAAGGGGTAGAACATGGGCTGCGTGTGCCGGTGTCAGGGACTCTCGATGCGCTCAGCAAACGACATGAGCGCTTTCTTAAACGGGTGCGGCCGGACAGGACATTCGATCCCACGCCGCCCTTGCCGGAGTCCGCGTACAGGAGAGTCGAGTATCGCCGGGCTACTGATCCATCCGGGAGACCCATTGCCGCATTTGCTCTTCTGAAACTTGATGCCAGCGGATTCCGGCCGTTTGATCCAGTACCCACGGGATTAACCCTGACAGGGATGATGCGGCATGCCGTGACATGCGCCGCTCGTCAAGCTGGGTGGCCAGAATCGAAAATTAACACCTTCGTGCTCGGGCATGGGGAGTCGGAACAAGGCACTCATATCCCTGTAGGACCTCGACGGTTCGCTTATTTGCCGCTTCCGAGTCTCGAAGGGCGTGGAGAGGGGAACGCGCGTGTCGTCGGGAGTATTCGCCGAGTGTTGTTGACCGCGTTTGCCGATGGCTGCGACAGTGAGATGGCTTGGGCGCGGCGGGCCTTGTCAGGACGTGACCTTGTTGATGAGAACCATGGGCGATCCGTGGCGCTGCTCTCGCTGCTCCCCAGCAATGAGAAGATCGTCCGCTGTTACGTCCAGCCGGCTGACACCTGGGCCACCGTGACGCCGGTCGTGCTACCAGGCTACGACGACCCCGCACACTATCGAAAGCGATTGAAGAGGGGGACGACAGCCGAAGAACAGAAGCGGTTGCTTGAGCGTCTGAGCGAACGCATTGACGCCTTGCTGCGCAAGGCCATCGTTCAGGCGGGTTTTTCTCAAGAGCTCGCTGCGCATGCAGAACTGGAATGGCGGAAATCGGGGTTCTGGCCAGGAACTGATCTGGCTGACCGGTATGGTGTGCCTGACCACTTGAAACGGTTTTCACGGTGGCATGTGCGGCTGCGCTGGAGGGATTCCCAAAAGCGACCCATTACTGTGCCCGGTCCTCTTTGCCTTGGTGGCGGTCGCTATTACGGCATAGGCCTATTTGCGGCGATGTAAGCGCTGCCAACTTTGCTGCACATTCTCGCCGAGGGACGGAAAACTCTGGAATGGACAAAAAAGCAGTTTTAAAAATTCTAGCGCGCTTTCGAGGCGCTCTTGAGTCGCAGCAGGTCAAAATCGACAAGCTCATTCTTTACGGCTCGTATGCCAGCGGAACGAGTCGGGAGGGGAGCGACATCGACG
>DATNRD010000516.1:0-3260 GCA_036703665.1 Candidatus Obscuribacterales bacterium | reverse complement strand
AATCCTCAGACCTGAAAGGGTTGACTCGCGCCGACAGACGAAGGGCGTTCACCCGCGCACTGCAGCGGTCCAGACCGGTGGACTCAGCGTCTCGGGTTGGCCAATTGCGGGCTGAGATAGCGGCTTTTGAGAAGCGGTTTGGCATGACAACAGCCGATATGCTGTCCCGTGTGTGCGCCGGTGACCTGAAGGATGATGGCGACATAGCAGTCTGGAGCAAGAAGTACCTGGTCTTGTGTGCTCATGAAGAAAACGTCCGAGCCTCCACTGGGACCTAGCCGCAAGCCGATCTCCCCAACCAAGTACTTCGATATCCATGAGAGCTATATGGAGCACTACCGCTCGCTGGGCATCGTGCTCGGTGACACCCTGGAATGGGATTTCTCAGACAGACCCGCCATCACTCTTCAGGGAAAGATTTTTCTGGCCGGCAACCTCTGCCTGAACGTGACCAAATCGTTGCGCGAGTACAAGGATCGCGCGAACCGGTCCCGCATCGAGACCGTGAAGTACAGCTACAACCTCAATATCGAAGGTGTCGACCGGTCCGAGATTTTTCGCTACGACAACTTCGACGATACGCCACGCGCGGGGCATTCCAGTTGCCACCACCATCATCGATTTGACCCACCAGGTCACGAGGTTGAAGGGTCACCATTCGAGTTTGAAGACCCTGAACGGCGTCCGAATCTTGGACAGGTGATCGAAGAGGCTCATCAATACTACTTGGAGCGCTTAGCGCCGAGCGAAAAGGAGCAGCCCGACTGATCTTGTTCGTCTGGCGGTTATAAGCGAAGACCACCCGGTGTCGTCCATGGGCGGATACGCGCATACCGAAGGGCCGTTTTTCTCTCCTTGAGAAGATAGGGACCGTAGAAGGCGCGCGTAAAGCGAGCGTCTAGCATCAGCCTCGTCTTGGATGACAACATCCTGAGCACCGGCCGGCGGCAAAAGGCAGACCTGATTGACGGCTGCGCGGTCAATTACTTTTGAGCTGTTGGCTCATAAGCGTCATGGAAAACTATACTCAGCGAAATCAGTAACTCATTTGCTAGCAGGTAGTCCACTATGATTTCCACAGATGAGAGCTTTAGGGACCCGGTAAAATTGCCTGCCCAGTCCGTCCGGGTTTTCAGCGCCCGACGGCGAGCTCCGCAAGGTGGCAGGGCGACTTGGCAGCCGGCCTGAAAAGGTTCACCCCGGCGGAAGCAGAGCGCCCGCCGTGGAAGACCAACTCGCCGAAATCTTTATCGAAGGCGATTATAACCCTGTTCTCAGCCTTCGACTGGCACAGCACTTGCTGGTAAGTGCTGCCCGGCACCTGAGGGCGACGGTAGCGGCCCGCGTCCTAGCTGCTCGATAGCAGCCCCCTAACATCTGCCGCCGCTGCCCCCGGCTCACACGCCAGGCATCGCCCGCCCCACAGCCGGCATCGGCGCGACCCCAGTTCCCGCAAAATCCGGCGCAGAGCGCCCCGGCAAGCCACGAAGATTGGCTGACCTACGAGGGGTGGTATACAGACAAAAGGGGCGTTGGGCAGGTATTCCTTTGCGTGTGTGGATACAAGATGCCTTCCCAGGACAGAAACGAAGCGCCAAGCGAAGGTGACCGCAGCCTGGACAAGGCTCCAGAGGCGAATGGCTCTGGGGCAGGCGCCCAGCAATGGGCAGACATGTCTACTCTGAAAAAGCCTGATCCCGGTCGCATCACAGCCGAGCACACGGTTGGGGAACTCTTCGGCGATGTGGAAATTTACGAGCAGCCGGCCAGGCAAGCACTGGAGCAATTGCCGCCCATTTCCGAAACGTTGAACGAAGCTCCTTATGGTTCGCGGGTGAAGCTAAACGTTCAGATAACGAACGTGGCCGAGGTCCCTGAGCCGATACAAAGCCTGAATGACGTGCAGGCACTGGGAAGCGGCATAGGGCAAGGGTTGCTGCATGTCGGACAAGAGACGCTCAATTACCTGGCTACACCGGGAGCAGTCGAAAACGGTTTGCTGGAAATCGGGCCGGCTCTGGATAATGCGGTAAATTACTACGCCAATACGCCGGCAGAGCAAGTGCGGCAGGACGCGCAAGAGGCCTTGGGGTTTATCTGGCAGGGCCTGGAGGATTCCCTGGGCCACCCGCTCAAGGCGCAAGAGCGGGGCGAGCGCGCCGGCGAGATGATGGCCGCGTTCATTCCGATAGGTGCGAACAAAGTTCTAAATGAGAGGGAACTGGTTGCCTTGGGCGGTGCGGAGAAGCTCGAACGGATGACGCAACAGGAGCTAGAAGCGCTTGGACTCAGGCGGTTTGAAATGCCCAGACTGAAGCTTGAACGCGACGAGTTTTCGATACGGGCTTCAATTCCTGGTGATGACAAGGCATGGGTTCGTGCCGAGATCCCAAGTCCAGGAGTAGTGAACATTACCTCCCTACATAAGGGTGCACTTCCCGAGGGCCTGGGTGGGCAATTTTTGGCTGAGGCACTGAAGGGTCACAATGCTATACCGACTGAGCGCCTCATTCTTCGGGACGTGCTCAACCCAGAGACGCTTGCTGCCTATAAGGCAGGTGTGGCGCCTGCTGACACCTTGCTGGGCAAATGCGCGACGAAGGCCCTCAAGCAACTTGGAATGACACCTACGAGCTACAAATTTGAAGCTGTGCAAGGCAAACTCAACCTTGTAATCGAGACACAATAGGAAGACACGCTTTTATGGATGGCGAGCCAGTTTTCACAGGAAACGATTTGCGATTGATCGAATCGCTGGAGTACAATCCATCGCTTGAACCCAGTTTCGATGCCCTCAGAGCTTGTCTCGTGTGGCGCGACGAAGAACCAAGTGGGCTAACACCTGCCGGCCACGAAGCCTTGCGGGATCTTTGGATAGCAAGGTCCTTTCTGCACAGAGGGCTTGATTTTTCTGTGCACCCGCTAGATCCTGAATACTTCAGGAATATTTGGAACCGCGCACTAAGGCAGGGATTCAAATGGCCAGGCTTCAACAGGCTTTCATTGAATGCAAGAGATAAGGCGTACTACGAAGAAATGCTCAACCAAGAAAACCCGTTCTAGGAGCGTGTCGGGAAAGGGTCCGGTCCAGGTCGTTTGCTTCTGACTCCACGGTGGATTTAGCTGCCTGACTCTCGGCGGCATTGCATATGCCGCCGTGACACCTCCTCGGCGGCAGCTAAAGCTACTCGCCTGCGGAGGCGGTTCAACAATAAGATGACTTCTCAGTATCAGGCAGGTATTGATACCGTTGGCGGTGC
>DATNRD010000515.1:0-3323 GCA_036703665.1 Candidatus Obscuribacterales bacterium | reverse complement strand
GGGCAGTACTCTCGGGCGGCACCGGCAACAGGGTGGCTCCTCGAGCAGCAAGGCGATGACAGCGGCCGCCAGACGATGATTGTCAGCCCTGCCGGTATCCGCGCCGACTCGCTAGATTACCTGACGATCATTGTGCCACCGGATTGCAAAGCAGCGCTCTACAATCATCGAACCAGGCGGTGTTACCTTTCAACAGCGAAAAAACTGGCCGAGAAGTATCGCCTCAAGCCCGACGCGGTGTATCAAATTCTGCGCGGCGGCTCACAGAAGATTGTCGGCCTTGAAGCCACCCAATATTTCGGCGACAAGCGATCGGCTACGAAGATCTCGCGGCGCAAGCTGGAATTCTGGGTCACGCAGGATCTGCCCGTTTGCTTGGCGCCGAGATCTACGATGCGATTCAAGAGCGAGATGGCTCGCCTGGCCTCGCGCTCCGCAGTCTCGAAATCATAGGGCTTCGCCACTACCCGCGGTGCTGATTCGAACCAGCCGTAAAGCTGTTCCGGCGGATTGGGTGACATTGCTGCTATCGATTTTGACGCGGCAATCCTCGTCAAAATCGATAGAATGGTGAGGGCCAGCGGAGCTTGCATCTTGGGGTGTGCACCCCAGCATCGGCGAATCTGCCTGGCCAGCCGAGAAACCCTGTTGGCAGGGGTAGGCTTTGATCCGGCTTCCGCCGGTGAGCGGAGCGCCTCAAGCTCCTGCTTGAGCTGCAACATGGACTGAAAGCGTGTTGCCGGATCTTTCTCCAGAGACTTGAATATGGTCCGGTCGAGGCGCTCCTTCATGAAATCCGGGCAGCCGCTGACAGTAAGAGGCGGAGCCGGTTCGTGCATGTGCCTATGCAGGGTCTCCAGCACATGAGCACCCACGAACGGCGGTTTGCCGCACAGGGTTTCATACATCACACAGCCAAAGGAGTGTATGTCCGATCGATGGTCGAGTGACCGTCCCATGCATTGCTCCGGGGACATGTAGAGCGGGCTGCCGAACACCTCGCCGGTCCGTGTCAACCCCAGCGATTCCTCTGCTTGGCGCGGAATAATCTTGGCGATCCCGAAGTCCACGATCTTGACGAGCGTCCGCCCATCTGCGCTCTCTATGAGCATGATGTTGCTCGGTTTGAGATCGTCGTTCTGCATGAGCGGGAGTCCGTCAGTGATATCAATTACGATTAGCGGGACGCAGGCACGATGTTTCTGCATCTGCTCCGACACGATCCTTGTCGCCTGCTTGAGCGCCTCGCACATCGGTGTGTCCCTGACAGATCGGTTCGACCCAGACGGGAAACTCGATCTTCTGCTCGAGGATGCCACCGGAGGCAGAGATCATGTACCACGGGCAAGTTGAGCGAGGCGGCTGAATCCTGGTATGATAAGCAACTTTTCCGATGCCGGCCGCCCTGGACCTGATACGCATATGGCAACCCTGGAAAACACAAGCGAGGTCAGAGAGCGTTCCTGCAGGAGTGACAGGACCTCAGGTCCAAGGCCGGCTGTGATCCTGGCATATGTGACGTGCGTCCTGGTCTGGGGAACGACCTGGTTTGCCATTCGAGCGTGTATGGGACCGGGTGGGTTCCATCCTTTCACAGCAGGCACGTTGCGCTTTCTGGTGGCCACGGGCATTCTCGCTTTGCTGTGGCTGGCTGGCTTCGGGCGTTCCGGCTTCTCCGGCGCACGTTCTCTTGCGTGGACAACGGTCGCGGCCGTCATCGGGGCCATCTCGGCCGCGCTCGTCTATTTTGCTGAGCAGTGGGTGTCTGGCGCACTGGCTGCCATCGTCAACTCCACGCTGCCGCTGATGATGGCTGTCGTTGCCACCTTCACCGGTGCCGAGAAAGTGTCAAGGGGATCGGTAATCGGCTGCCTTATTGCTTTGGCCGGCATCATAGTCATCTTCAGCGATCGCCTCTGCGTGTCGTCTGCCCAGGCGCTCGGGGTGGGCCTGCTTTTGTTTTCGGTTGCCATCTCCGCTATCAACAATGTGATAGTCAAACGGCACACCAGCCGGCAGCACCCGATCGCTCTGTCTCTGATCTTCAATTTCATTGCGATCATAGTGTTTGCCTGTGGAAGCATGATCTGTGATCGTCACGTCGGCAGCCGGCCTCTGCCAGTTGTGCCGGTGTCTGCCGCCATATATCTGGGAATATTCGGATCGGCGATCGCCTTCAGCTCCTACCTGTATCTCATCAAGCATGTGAGCCTGATGACTGTGACCACACTGGTCTTCTTCCCGCCGCTTATCGCGCTGTGCCTTGATGCTTTGTTGGAACGTCAGGTTGTCCTTTCACAGGCTAGCTACGCTGGAATCGGCATCACTCTGGTAGGCGTAGCGGCTGCCATGCTATTGCCAAGGCCCGGGCAGGCAGGGGCGCTGATGCAAACCGTTCCAGAAGATCAGTCCAGCGATCAGTCACTCTAGTCGACCGGCTCAGGTAGTAGAGCTTGCGCTTGGTGGGGCCGGGCGAGCTGACTTCATTGTTCCGCCGGAGCGTGCCTCTAGCGTTTCATGGTGGGCGGCGCGCATTGTAGCTTTCCTTAAATGTTGCCTGCGGGGTGAACTTTTTTTTGGCTCGATCGTTTGAAAGAAAAAGAGCCAAATTTCTTGCAAGCCACACAGGAGGAAAAATGCCTATGACCACCATAACCTTAATCCGCAGATTTGTTGCCCTGCTTCCGCAGGGCAAGCTATTCACCACACGCGAGGTTCTTGCCTTTGGATCCCGCTCAGCGGTCGACACTGCTTTGTTCAGGCTGGTCAACGCACTGGCAATTCGCCGTCTGGCAAGAGGCGTATTCATCCGCAACGACTTTCCGCAGCGCCACCCCGCAGCGGCGGAAGTGGCCAGAGTCAAGGCCGAGTCCTTTGGACGACGATTAGTGAGTCACGGTCAAGAAGCGGCGTGGAGACTGGGTGTCGCCTCCGAGCCGCAAGAGCCGCACATGTACGCGATCGACGGCCGTTCGAGTGCATTCAGGTACGGAGATCAGATAATCAAGTTCCAAGGATTGTGCCCCAGGAAGGTCCTGGTAGGGGACAGCAAGGCCGGCATGGCGATAAGGGCGCTCTGGCACCTGGGCCCGGGAGGCTGTGACCGGCTCACGCAGGCGACCGCGTCTTTCCACCGCACCGATCGCGATGAGCTACGCCAGCGGGCGGGTTTGATGGCGTGGTGGATGCTGGGTTGTTTCGATTGGCCGGTGCGTTGGCAACCAAACCAGGACGACTGGCGCAAGCGAAAACCTGCTTGCACTTGCCCGCCGGCCTAGCTCGGCTGCAGGGCAAGCTCTTTGTGCACGTCTGCTTGCTCGGCT
>DATNRD010000514.1:0-2993 GCA_036703665.1 Candidatus Obscuribacterales bacterium | reverse complement strand
AGCGACCCCTACCGTCCCAGTGCAGGGGAACGCCCCGCCGCGCCAGCGAAAGGCGGCTTTCCGGCAAGACTGTCGCGGTTGCTAACCCGGATCAAAAACATCCCCCCTGTGCAAGGTCACGGGCGGCAGCAACACTCCCATGTAGTCTCGCTGCCACCATTGCCCGGTTCGCTTCAATGTCTTGATGTCCGTGAAGCGATACTGGTATCGCAGCACCCGCACATATCGCGGCGGCGCGCCAGGAAAGGGGTTCTTGCCCATAAGCTCAAGAACCTCTGGAGAGCCCTGCAATAAACGCATGGTGAAGCCCAGCACCCAGGGTTCCGGCTGGTCATCCATTGCTGCAAACCAGAAGCGCCAGTCCAGGCGCGGTTGATGCGGTGCCACCCAGGGTGGTGGCTTCTTCAGGTCGCCCGGCTCGTATTTGAACTCGTACTCCTGCCAGGTTTTCCCGTCCCGGCTGCCCTCGACGACGACCTCCAGCCGTCTGGTGGTCATCACACCGAAGACGCCGTAGCTGTTTATGGTACGAAAGGGCGCCACGGCCGCAGCGAGCAGGCGGCCTGGACGCGGTACCACGCTTGTGCCGAAGAACATTGCCGCCCATCCAGCGCAGCTGACCAGGACGAAGACGGTGGCCAGGGGAACGACCCAGTAAAGTTCAAAGCGCAGCGGCGTGCTTTCCTGCGCGGACAGAGCAATTTTTTCAGACAGCCACCCGGGAAGCAGGGGGCGCAGCAGAGCGTCGTCGAGCAGCGGAATGCAGAGCGCTATGGTCAGGAGATTCAGGAAGGTGTAATTGCCTGTCAGGAAGATAAGCACCTGCAAGACAGCCATGAGGATGGCGCTGACCAGCCTCATGGTTCTCGGTCCAAACATCAGAGGCGGACCGACAAGCTCTGAGACGTATGTGCCGACGACAGACAGCTTCTGGAGCCAGACCGGCAGGTGATGAGCGTACCACCCCAGCGGGGTGGGAAGCGGCTGGGTTTCGTAGTGATAGGTCAGCGCGGTCAGGTTTCGCCAGGTGGTATCTCCGCTCAACAGCTTTGCCAGACCCGATCCAAAAACCAGCCTGAACACCAGCCAGCGCAACAGCCAGAGCACGATAGGCGAGGGTGCGGGCTCCCGCCTCATCCAGGCAGGAACCCGCCAGTGGGGCGCCAGCAGCTGCGCCGGCGCGAGAAAGATGGCTAGAAACCCTGCCTCGAGTAGCAGACCGTCGGACTGAAAGCCGGAGAAGACATCGCAGACAGTGACGATCGACAACCAGAACAGCCAGAGAAGAACTAGCACGGGTGTCGTTCCTACCCCAAGAATGAGGAGCACGGACAGCACTACTCCACCCCCGCATAGAAACCGCAAGAACCAGTCGCTCGGGTCGATCCACGCGAGAGAGGGTACCAGCCAGTAGCGTCCCTCACCGGTGGTCTTTGCCACCTCATGGAGTAGATCGGCAGCCGGACAAACACCGCCGGAGCCTATCAGTCCGTCCACCTGGCTGAAAAAAGACGCAAAAGCGAAGAGGTAAATGAACCCGAGCGCGCGCAGGAAGAGCCAGCGTGTCAAATAGTAGGTCGAGTCGTCCGCCATTGCCGGCTCCCGAGGGATGGCTGCCTCCTTAACCAGTCAAGCATGGCCTGCTTGCTGGATGATCGAGGTGTCAGGAAGTGGTCGCTGGATTGACACAGCCCTATGAAGCCCCGATCGCCAGGGTATAAGACATCAGGCATGGAAGGGGCCGGAGCGGCGGCAGATGCAGCGAAGCTACACATGCCGGAGAAAGGAGCGGAAGTGAGGAGCTTTCTTTGCGCAGCCCTGGTGTGCCTGAGCGTGCTGTCGTGCGCGCCGCGGCCGGGAGTGGATCAGCTCGTGGATTCTGCCCAGGCAAAATGCAGGCGAGGTCTTTTTGACGAGGCCAGGCAGGAAATCAATACGGCACTCGACCGGTGTGAGGCTATGTCCCGTGAAGAACGCAGGACATGCCGGCGCATGCTGCTGACTCTTGCCGGGGACCTGGAGATCGAAGCGCACAAATTGAACCTCTCTCGACCAGGGCAGCGGCATCCCAACAGCGAGCCGCTGTACGGCATGGCTCTGTCCATAAGGGACCGCCTGCAGAATCCCACGCATCCCTCCAAAACAGCGGCTCTGGTCAATCTGGCGGCCGGGGCGATGGATCGCCGGGACTATGCCAGCGCCGAGCCGTTCTTGAAAAGGCTCATTGCTGTAAGGGAGAAACAAGGCGTTCCCAAGGATGTCGAGCTCAACTTCGCGCGGGGTCAGCTCGGCGTCCTGTGTGAGCAGCAGGGAAGATTTGCAGAAGCTGAGAAGCTGTACAAGCAGGTTCTTGCCTGGCATGATCTGCCGCCGCCCTCGCCGCCTTCCGCTCATGCTGCTGTCTTGTATCATGTGGCGCGCTTTTACCGTTCAGTCGGAAAGGGCAAGGAGGCCACCGAGCTTGGCCAGAAAGCCGACCGCCTGATGGCAGCCGAGAAGGCCGCAAAGACTGGTCGCCATTAGCGTCAGCTTGCCCTCCGGCGTGGTAAGGTTTCGGTCAAGACAGGTCACCTGCCTCGAAACTATCATCCTGAGCCGCGGAGCGGCGAAGGATCTCGTGTCGGCACTAGAGATGGTTCCTTCGGTCGCGCAGCCCGCCCTGAGCGGATGCTGTGAATGCGAAGCCAGGCTGCTGGAGGATGCGAAGGGCTCCCTCAGGACCGCACTCGCTCCGCTGAAGCTCCTCAGATGACAGTTTCGGGGTTTCATCACCTGTGCTGGCCGAAAGCTTACCGGCGCGGTTGGCTTACGATATGCTATCGTAGTAGGCGGGAATGGAAAAAATCGCGGAGGGGCCGGGCCCGAAGGCGCCGGCCCCATCCGGGTTTTGTCATCTAGAAGCTGAGCCTAGCGCAGCTCGAAGGGCGGCTGCGAGATGCCGGGCATCAGGCGGAGCCAGCCGCTGGCCAGTAGCTGCCGCGCCTCGTAGCTCT
>DATNRD010000513.1:0-10885 GCA_036703665.1 Candidatus Obscuribacterales bacterium | reverse complement strand
TGAGCACCTGCGTGAAGTCGTTGCGTTCCAGGTATTTGTAGCTGGCAACGGGCACATACTCGGGTGCGTGGCTGCCGGGGCCCCACATCCACATGGCCACGAGCAAAATGCCAACACCGCCCCAGAGGAGCCATTTAGGGGGTTGGAAGTTCATAGGTCTTTACTCCTACTCTATGAGCGCGCAGGGGCTCTGCGCTGTGATTTGGATAAGCGTGAAAAGGCGCCACATCGCTTGAGCGTCCGTGCCACCGTCGATGGCGCCAGAAGTGTGTTGTGATGTTTGCCGGACCAAGAAGCCGGACGATTGCCTGTCTAGACAAGACTGCTTTCGGCAAGAAGCTTTTCCGTGCGCAGAGCAAGCTCGCCTTCTTTAGTCTTCCTGCAGTCGGCGACAATAATGAGGAATTGGGCGACCAGGTCTTTTCCCTGACTCAATGCCGCATCCTCTATCAGCCTGGCCTTTTCCAGCGCCATCAGCGCCGAGCCATAGCCGGTCATTATTGCCTGCCACTTCCTGTCTCGGGGAGCATTGAACTCAAACGACCGCACTTGCGTAATTTCCGGCTCGATGAGAAGCATCTTCTCCTCTTCGGTCCTTTTCTTTGTGGTCAGCGGAACACACCGCCCACCGCAGATCCATCTCCACAGTCTGTTGAAAGTGAGGTCGATCGTGCTTACTTCGGGTCCCACATCTATAAGGATGAGGTCCTGCCACTGAGCGCCAAAGCATTGACGCGGAATGCTTATCGGGCGGCGTCCTTCGGGACCGAGACCGCCGTCGAAAAGAAGCAGCTCCCTGCCGTCAGGTAAGGAGAATGCGAAGGGGTCAATGACTCCCGGCACGGCGCATGTCGCCTGAATGGCTTGCCCGGGAGTGAGGACCGGCGCGCACAACTTCTCGAACGTCCCATCAGGACGGCTCAGGAAAATGCCCTCCCGGGTAAACATGGTGAGCGGCTCGCGCTGTCCATCATTTGACTCGCTCATGCCGTCGCAATCCATGACCGCCATGGTCCAGTAGCGTTCGGGCCAGGCTGAGCCGAAGCTGTCGGCCCACTCTTTCAACTTTAGCGTCTTGTATACGCCCTGTTTTGGACGCATACCGGAATAGCGGTTTTTCCACAGATGCGGAACCATAACATCGGAGGTGGAGCGATGCTTCTCCAGAAGACTGTGAAACTCCAGCTCCGCGGCGATAGCAACGATGCGACTGACCGGCACTCTCATGGCGTGAAGGAACAGTGGAATCGAGCCGCCGCTTATGCCGCCTTCAGTCACGATTTGATCCTTGAGCTTGCTTTGCTCGATAGCCATTAGAGCACCGGCAACGCCAAGAATCGCCCGCGAGCCGCCCGGTCCGGCCACCAGGTGGAAACCGGTGCTGGTCGGGCCGCGAGCATTAGTGGTTGAATTGTCCATATGACTTTCTCCGTTTGGCATGTCAGCCTGGTTGAAGACAACGCGCCAGCACCGGCACTGAGTCGATGGCAACAGTGCCCGACTGGCACGGCAAAGGCGCGATGATGCTGAGATGAGGTCAGGCCTTTATTGCCGCCAGTGTCGAGAACTGCACACTTAACCCGCGGCTCGGGTTCCAACAAACCATGCCAACCAGTCCGGCAAACAAGAGCAGCACCTCTAAAGAGGCTTGGCGGTTGCTTGTCTGGGAAAGGAGCGAATGATTTAGGTTTGGTGGAACAGTGCCAGCAGGGACGTTTGCAGTATGCAGCGAACCTACCAAATTCCTTAATCATTTTGCAACGAAAGGGCGGCGCCGGTGCATGCCGGGAAACGCGAATAGATGCTGGAATTTGGACCTTTGCTGAATCAGCTGTTGATTTCACATTGCATCCAGCTGTCGCAGACAGGCCTGTTTGTATCTTTAAATGCGGACACTTGATTTCTCGCCACCACATTTAGTGCCTGCTTCTCATTAGTACGTGTCTGCCACTGTTTATACGCCGCGAGGCTGAACGGTGGACAGAGCAGGAATTGACTCATCACGAGCATGATCGTTTAGCGAATGCCTGGTGGCCAGAAAATAGTCGTGTGAACCTCTCTTAAGAAGGTTGAGGGACAGGCTTTGGCTCGAGGGTCTCGGGCGTGTCGCCAGATGCTTGGTTTCTGTTCGATTTTCTCGGCGCCTGAGTGATGCTCGCTGCGGGCACTCGTGTTAAGAAACGGCAGTGAATGCGCGAGCTGCCACTGTCCCTGCAAATGAACCTTCAGCGGCCCGCGAAGTTAGCCATGTCACTCCACGATCTTCCTGCACCAAATACGGTGCTACCGTTGTTTGTGCTTGTGCAGTTGGCACTGTTTGGGAATGTCTTGTTAAAGCGGCCTGGATAATGGAGTTGGCGCCAGTTTTCTCCGCTCTGTCATGCCTCAGCGGGCTCTGTCACATGATGTAAACAGAGGGGGCGCAACATTTATTCTTTGCCAGTGAATGAATGATTTTGATAAATCATGGAGCAACTGACTCTCCGCGATTCTCCTTTCCAACCGACGACAAGCAAAAGACGTTCTCGCTAAATCACGCCGTTCTGCCGCTTTCATCCCCCGGGATGTGATCGGAGCTATGAGCTGCACGAATCTGCCGGCTGCTCGCGCCGTATGTCAGTGCGCCTGGACGGCGCTCTTAACAAGTCTGGAGCGAATGGGCGGTACAACTTCCACCCAATGTATGCAAGGAGAACGACCGTGAAAGGTATTAACTGGATGACATCGTCAGGGGCATGCTCATGCGAATGATCATTCTCTTGACGATTGCTCTTGCAACGGCGGCAGCGCTTTACCTTGTCTGCCGCGTTCTCAGCCTGCTTGCGCTTTTGGGCAGCGATCTGTCCGCAGACGGAGAAGTCGAGGCAAACGAAAGTGCCGGCCCTCGCACTGAAGATGCGGTGGCGGCGCTGAGCCGGCTTGGCGACCGCGACGCTAAGGCAAGCGATGGCTCTCAACCTGGCCAGCAAAGTCCGCCTCCGCCGCTGCCCTGAGTGGCGGCGCCGCCGGCACCACCCCTTCAAACTGCACAACGGAGGAAATTGATGACATCACTGTCTTGTCTGTTTCGCCGCAAACCAATCGGCGACCTCACTGGTGATGATGCGGAAGGCTCAGGGCTGCATCGCGCTCTTAGCTTCACCGACATCTTCCTTTTCGGCATTGCCTGCATCATCGGTGCCGGCATATTTGTTTTGACCGGTCAGGCAGCAGCGCAGCACGCAGGGCCCGCTATCTCCCTCTCGTTTCTTGCCGCTGCAGTGGTCTGCGGTTTCGTCGGGCTGGCTTACGCAGAGCTGGCGTCGATGATACCGGTAGCAGGCAGCGCTTACAGCTACACCTATGCGACGCTTGGCGAGTGCATCGCCTGGATCATCGGCGCCGACCTTTTGCTTGAGTACGGACTTGGCGCATCAGCCGTCTCGGTAAGCTGGAGCGCTTACTTTCAGCATGTGCTGGAGATTGTCGGCATCAGCGTTCCCGCTGCTCTTGCGCACGCACCCGATCTGGCAGCAGTTCCCTGGCTGAGCCTGGCAGCCTCTCTGTCCCTATGCATTTTCGGTGCCGTCGTGCTCACGGGATTTTGCCAGCCACGGCTGAAGGCTCTGGAAACAAAAGGGGCTCCCGGCTACCTCGTCCTTTCGATGCTGGCAGCCATGCTCCTCACTCTCAGCGGCGCTATGTGGAGCTGGACCATATTCGCTGATCTGCCCAGCATCAATCTGCTTGCCGCAAGCATCATGATTATCATCAGCGCTGCCCTGTCACTGGGTGTGAGGGAGAGCCAGACGGCCAACAACGTCTTTGTAGTCCTCAAGCTGGCCGTCATCGTTCTTCTCATTGCGGTAGGACTGCCTCACATCAACACCGACAACTACGTTCCCTTCTTCCCCGACCTCACTCCGGAAGACTGGACGCCGGGCTGGCTTGCCGGCGCCGCTGTGGTGTTCTTTGCCTTCATCGGCTTCGATTCCGTCAGCACCACCGCCGAAGAAGCCCGCAATCCGCAAAAGGACTTGCCGCGCGGCATGCTGGCAAGCCTGGCTGTTTGCACGCTGCTCTACATTGCCGTCTCGCTTGTCATGACGGGTGTGGTGGCCTACAAGAATCTTGGGGTCGATGCGCCTGTGGCGACGGTGCTTGCCGCGACCGGTCATGTCTGGGCCGTACAGCTGGCCTCCCTCGGCGCGCTCTGCGGATTGACGTCAGTCTTGATGAGCCTTGCCTATGGGCAGTCGCGCATAATGATGCGAATGTCCCGCGACGGACTTTTTCCTCCTGTGTTCGGCGAAATTCACAAGCGCTTCAAAACGCCGGCGAAAGCGATCTGGATCCTCGGCTTCATCATGGCTGTCCTGGCTGCAATCGTGCCGCTGTCGGAGCTCGCCCTTCTCGTCAACATCGGCACTCTGGCTGCTTTCATCCTCGTCTGCGCCGGTGTGATCATTCTCCGCCGCCACGAGCCGAATGCCGAGAGGCGCTTCCGCTGCCCCTGGGTGCCTACAATTCCTGTGCTCGGCATCCTCGGCTGCCTGTCTTTGATCGCGACACTTAATCAAGACACATGGTTGCGCTTTGTGCTCTGGATGGTGTTGAGTATCGCCGTCTATGCGCTCTACGGGCGGCGCCACAGCAAGCTCGAGCCCCAGTACAGGTAAGCAGTCGACCGCGGCACTGCCATTATTGGTAGTGCCATCATTCATCAACACCGGCGACAGGCATCGTTTCCTGTCGCCTCGACTTAACGGAGAAAGCAATCATGAGCCCCAGACCGGGAAATCCATTGTTTGCAATTATGATTGCCGCCGTAATCGCAGTCAGCGGTTGCGAAGCGCAAGAGACGCCCCATTCGATTTCTCCTCAAGCCCACTACAACGAGTGCTTCGAGGCGATGAGAGACGGGGAGATCAAGCTAGTGGAGATGGGCAGCGAAAAAGCCCGCGAGTGGGAGGCAAAGTGGCAGAGCCTCAGCCCGTCCACCTGGCAGGATGCAGAGTCAGCCTGCGGGAAGGTGGCACGCAGCCTGGGACAGATGCATGACGGCTATCTGGACGCCAAAGCCGTGGCAAGGATGAAGGAAGCGGTGGATAGCCATGTCACCGGCATCGGTGCGCAAGTAGCCATGGCAGGAATGCTAAAAGCTCGCAATGAGATTGCCGATCGCCTCGGCGACAACCCGAGCGGTGAGCAACTCAAAAGAGCTCAGGAGCAAATGAAGGCCGTTATGACGCTGACGCCTGAGCGTCCGTTGTTCGTGGTCAAGCCCCTGCCCGGAAGCCCTGCCGAAAAGGCTGGTCTTTTGGCGGGCGACATCATCGAGGCAGCGGGGTCTGACAGCGAGCATATGCAGTCTCTCTACGGCCGCGGCTTCGAAGATGTGGTCTTGAATATGATTCGCGGACCCGAAGGAAGCGCAATCTATCTCACCGTCAAGCGCAAGAACGAAAACGGCGCGGCAACGACCCTCGAGCCGATCAAAGTCATAAGGAGCAAATTTGAGGTCAACCCTGTTGAATACAGGCTCGTCGAGGGTATGCCCTACGTCAAGCTGACTACCTTCATGTCTGACCTTGCCGCTCACGAAATGGAAGCAGCCCTGAAAAAGGCTGCACAGGAGTTCAGAAGCAAAAACGGCAAAGCCGGGCTGATTCTGGACTTGCGCGGCAATACGGGCGGGCAGACAATTCAGGCCGAAGTCATTCTGTCCATGCTCATTAAGGATGGCGTCATTCTCGAGACCAGAAACCGTCAGGGAAATCAACTGGAGATCGAAGAGAAAGTCCTGCACGATCACTTCTACGAGATCAACCGCTGGACAGCCGCCAATCCGACTCAGATGCAGAACAGCACCACCATGCGCGCTAACGATGAGAGGGCAATGCCGGCTCTTATCCTGCCGCGGGAAATGCCCATGGTAGTTCTAGTCGACGAGGGCAGCGCCAGCGCCTCGGAAATTGTTGCTGGGGCGTTGAAAGCACAGCGGCCCATAACCATGGTCGTGGGAGAGACTACTTTCGGCAAAAGCGTGGGACAGCATGTGGTCGAGCTTGCGGATGGAACCGCAATCAAGGTGACGACCTTCGAGTTTCGGCCGGGCGGCGTGCCGATCGACGGAGTCGGCGTGACGCCGGATGTCATCTCGCGGCTTGAGGAGGGGGACTTCGACGAAGCAGGCAATTTAAGGAACGACCGCCAGCTGGATGCGGCCAAGTCCGCTCTTGCCACGTTGATCGCTCGCAAGGAGGCGCAAGAAAACGAGGCGGCGGCTGCAGCCAAGAGAAACAGCACTCGCGACCGGAAAATCATGCAGCAGCTGGAAAGCTCGCTGGATGAGTAGCTCAGAACAGACTCTTATCACCTAAGCACGAAGGGACCGCTCATCAATGCAAGGCCCACAAGGCCCTGCTTCGCCGCGGCAGGAGAAGCAACTCGCTTGTTCTGCCGCATCTTTCCTGCTGATGCACAGGACTTCCATGATTTCCGGAGGTTTTTATGACTCCTTTGAATACGCTTCAGGCGGTCATGCGTGTCGCGCCAATGACGCGCTGGATCATCATCGCCAACGTCTTGTTCTTCGCCATCATGAGCTTTTTGCCCGGGTTGCGCCAGGCAATGTCGCTCATGCCTGGTTATGGCTTCATGCAGCTGATCGAGAGCGGCAATCTCCTCTACATGTTGAGTGCCGCCCTTTCGCTTGTCACGTACGCTTTCGCACACGCGGACATCTTCCACCTTCTGAGCAATATGCTCTTCTTCTTCCTCCTGGCTCCGCCCGTTGAGATTACGCTGGGCAGCCGGCGTTTCCTCCACTTCTACCTGATGCTTTCAGTGCTCTCTGGTCTCGCCTTCCTCGTCTTCACTGCGTCGCCCACTCCCGGCACCGTCGTCTTCGACGAAAGCGGCATGGCCACCCCGGTGATGATGATTGGCGCCTCTGGAGCAGTAATGGGTGTGATGGCGGCATTCCTTGTCTTCTGGCCAAGAGCGGTAATGCTTGAGCTCTTCGCACTGAAAGTGAGAGCGCTCTACGTTATTGGTCTCTATGCTTTAGGGCAGGTGCACAGCTACCTGAGCGGATCGATAGCGGCTGAAACTTTCTGGCTGCATCTAGCCGGTTTTGTATCTGGCGCCGTCGTCTCCTTCATCATTAAGGAGAGGAAGCTGCTTCCCATTGCTCAGCTGTACGGAGAAGACGCAGACTCTCCGACGGAGGAAAAGGAATAAGTCCAAAGTTCCGACCGACGCCGGGAGCAGCAATGACGCCATGCTGCTCCCGGTACGGCAAAGGCTTGTTTCACCGGCACAGGATGGGCCGGTTTTGGCAAGGACTTGCGTGGATGCAGGCAGGGACGCTCTATAGACGGGCATGAGCTCGCATTTCACGAGCTCGAACTTTAATTTAATCACCGAGGTAATGTTATGTCTAAAGCAATCAAAGTGCTGTTGCTTGGTTTTGTTCTTCTCATTGCTGGCTGCGCCACTCCGCTCGGTCAACATTACGGCACCCTGGGTGGTGCTGCAGGAGCTCTCATCGGCGGCATGTCCGGCGGCGTGCAGGGAGCGGTGATTGGCGGTGCAGCAGGCGCTGCCCTGGGAGGGGCGGTTGGAGATCATCAGCAGTTCAACATGGAACGCCAGCGCCATCGCCGGCAATACTATGAAGACTATGCACCGCCGCACTATCAGCGCGGTTATCCGCAGGGTGGTTACGTTCAGCCCTGCGCGATCGTGCGCGAAGCCGTATACAACGCCTGGGGCCAGGTCGTCGGCTATCGGGAAGTGTGCCGTTAACCCCGCTCCTCGACTGGTGAGCCGGCGCAGGAATGTGGCTTTCGTCATACGTGCGCCGGCGGCGCGGCGTCCGAACCCGGCAATAAATCC
The DNA here is from genome assembly GCA_036703665.1 of Candidatus Obscuribacterales bacterium. Taxonomy (GTDB): domain Bacteria; phylum Cyanobacteriota; class Vampirovibrionia; order Obscuribacterales; family Obscuribacteraceae; genus DATNRD01. The sequence goes on along the minus strand of DATNRD010000513.1, from coordinate 3,004 downwards.
ATTTTTTGGCAGGTGCTGCTTCCCGTGAAGCGGCGTCTGCCCCTCCAACTTAAAGAGCCTGAGCATTGCAGCTCCGCGACAACTGCATAGAGAAATGAGGATCACAATGACCAAAAGAGCGAGACTTTTTGCCTCTTTACTGGCAGCGCTGGCATTGCTTCCAGCTTGCCGCACTTCTTCTGCTGTTCTTCCCCCACAAGGAAACGTCCCATGCGTTTCTGAAAGCATTACCTACACGAAGTTCGGCAGCACGTACTCGGTGAGAGTCGAAGGAACGCTCAAAATCGTGGCTGTCATGGACAAAGGTGGTGAGGGAATGCGCTATCTGGTGACTATCGGGCCCGCCGGCTACGCGCTCGTCATCGACAGCCAGGATACGAAAATGCTCCAGCTGGCGGAGCAGCTTGATAATGCATGCGTAATCGTTGAAGGAGAGCTGGCAACTTATCACGGCGTTGCTACGGGAGACCGTGAGGTAATCAAAGTCAAGACATTGACGCCCGTGACCATCATCTATTGATGGTGAAATGGGGCTACCGGACTGCTCCTCTTAGCGATCGATTGCCCGGCCCCGGGAAGTAAGCGCCGGCACCAACCTGATGAGCGGGGACAGGGATGTCCCTGGCTGTCTCAAGTCATTTCCACAGCGTGGAGAAAATCATGAACAACACAGACATCAGCTTGCAACTCACCTTCCTGGGAGTTGCCATGCTCACTTTCTATGCTCCTTTCTATCTGCCGGCCATTTTTGACGGCATCAGGAAGAAGATCAACCCCAGCGATGAGCAAAGCTTCCTCAAGGCAATCCTCATCTTCTCAGGGGGAGGAGCCGCGCAACTCATTGTCGTATGGCTGGCGAATGTCATCTCCGACTCCGCCAACATCTGGCTCTTCGCCCACATAGTGGCCGGCTTCATATTTGGTGGCGGTGCGTGGGCGGCTGCTCTTTTCCTGCCGAAAAATCCGACTACTCGCGGCGCCGGCTAGAAGTGGCGACAAATCGCGAGCAGATTAGCTCGCCTGCCTCAGCCGGCAAGTGAGGCGCGCAATTCTATTGCCTCCGCTGCCGGTACATCCAGGTTGCTGCGGCAACGCTCAAGATTCGCACAAACACAGGAGACCAAAGTTATGCAGATGCTCTCAATCGTGCCCGGCAAACCGGGACTGGTAAGGCTTGGTCTATATGCGGTGTTCTCCTTACTGCCTCTCTGGCAGCCCGGACTGGTACCGCTGGTGACACTGGCCGCCGGTATTGTCTTCGCCGTCGCCATGTGGAGGAGGCTCCAAAATACCGGCATAAGCCTTTTCTTCTTCCTCATCGGCATCGTCGCTTATCCGGCGCTCTACTATGCCGTGGCCGCCCTCGCCATCCCCTTCCTTCATCCGCTGTCAATTGAAGCCTGGCGATGGCTTCCCGTCTGGGGAATGGCGCTGGTCGCAATATTGGCAACGGCAGCGGCCATCTTCTTTGGCCGGCGGAGGAGGGCAAGCCAGCCTGACGCAAGAGCATCCCGCTTCCCGGCAACGGCTCTTGCTCTCATCTGGCTCCTTGCAATTGTCGCTGGCGGTGTCGGCTGGTTCGTCAACAATCATCAGAAAACGTACGACTGGCAGGTAATGTCCAGCCTGCATCCTGAAGTGCTGTCCCAGCTTCCTGAATCCGATCCCGATCGCATCCGCATACTGCCTCAGGCGACGGCGCTCGACTTCGCCCAGAACAGCAACCAGGACAACCGCACCACTACGATGACGCCGATCATTGCTCCCTGCCCCGACGGCAGCGGCAAGCAGTGCTGGCAGAGCGCGTTCCACTTAAAGGGGATGGATGAGGGCATCTTCTACAACTTCACGGGGGACATCGTGATGGATGTCGTTCATCAGCCGGCGGACTCCGTGGAGATGGCTACCAACACCCAGCCTCGTGGTGCGTTCTTCTTCCTCGGACCCAACTCGTGGCCGGTCAAGGCAGCCATTGCTGTCCACAATCCGTTCAGCAAGGCGGAACGCCCCGTATACTACCTGAAAGCCAATGGTGACTGGGTCTACCTCATACCGTACACGAGCTACCGGCCGACCATCCTGGGAGCAATGGTGCCCTATCTGGCAGGCGTCCTCGAGGTCAACATCTGGGGCCTGATTTGGGACCATAGCGTTTCTTCGGCGATTCGCCATTTCCCTGATGTGGCTTTCTTCCCCACTACGCTGGACCGGTGGTACGCGGAAAGATATGCCGACTGGCGCGGCGGCATCACGGGAACGGTGACCAAGAAGGATCACCTGGAAATCAGCGAGGCTGAAGCTGAAGGCGACCACTGGAATCCGCCCCCTTACCTCCAGTACTTTCTCGGCATCGGACAGCAGTCAGTCATCGGGCTGGAGCCGCGCGGATTGGACAGCAGCTCCTTGCGGGAGATCCTCTTTTTCGACGGTGCCACCGGTGCCTTGAAAGTTTACCGCGTGCCGAGCAAGAAGGTCTTGAACGGGCCGCGAGAGGCCACTGGCATGACCCGCAAGCTCGACTGGGAGGCTGCTCTCAGATCGAAAAAGGTCGAGCCGCTGTTTCTCGTCAAGGGAGGCAATCTCTTCTACCTCATCGGGCTCGTGTCTGACGAGGACCAGGGGAAAGGAACAGCCGACCATCCTTACAACGAAAGCGTCATCATTGACGCTGAATCCATGGACAAGGGATTGCGGGTCGGTCACGGCGGTGACGTCAGGGACTTCCTCAAGGGCAAAGACAACGTGCTGCCTTCTCTGGATGACGCCCACCCAGAGAAGAAATAGCCAGAGGTTGCAGAGCCCGCCCGGTGGGGAGAGCGGCAGGCAGTTTGCCGCCCTCTTCCTGAGAAGGCGCCGGGCTTGCTGAGAAGGTACAACAATATTCGTCACCAGGGGCAGTGGCAAGGCAAGCTTATCCTTCGTGCCAGGACGGAATCGAGCCTGGCGCGGAGGTGCTTTGCTGGTGGCAGATCGCGCATCCTGCCAGGGGGATCGGCGGAAGGCG